>HF986569.1:46229-76400 GCA_000431495.1 Firmicutes bacterium CAG:791
AGCACAATTTTTGCCTTGGAAGGTTTTTTCTTACCGCCGGTATTAGCAGTCCCCCCTGTTCCCGTCTGACTTCCGTTCTCGTCTGTGGCCTGAGCCGACAGCGGGGCTCCGCAGTTCGGACAGTTCGGCATTGCTCCGCCTTCCCACTTGATCTTGACAGAGGATCCGCAGTATTCGCACTTACAGATGGTCTGCTCATCCTTAATCAGAACGCTGTCGTAGTGATTGCCGTCCTCATCATAATAGCCCGCCGCATAGCTGGTTCCTTCGCTTTCCCAGGCAACCGGATAATACACATAATCGTGATGATGACATACGTACCGCGTCAGATCCGATCCCGGATAGCTTCTCGGCTGATTGCGCCGCGGGCGGTAGGTTCGCGCATTGACACTGGTTCCGCGGCTTCCGGCCATTCCGGGTCTTCTTGCAGAGCCGGAATAGCTGGAGGAATGGCTGCTTGTGGAATGCCGGCTGGCAGAGGATCCGGATGAATGCCTCGAAGGTCCGCCGGAGCGGCCGGAGGAAAAACCGGAAGAACGACTGGAAGAGCTTGACGGACGGCTCGAGGACCGACTCGAAGAACTCGACGAACGGCTTGACGAGCTCCTTGAGGAAGAACGGGATGAATGGCTGGAAGAAGAACGGCTGCTGGGCATATTGTCAGTTTCCTTTCTTTTTCGTTGATTTTTATACTGAAAGTATAACATATTGCTTTTCTTCTCACACGGTTGTTATAATAGATTTGAAGTCAGAAAAAGTTCGTTGGAAAGATCAGAAAGGAGCCGGCAATCTTATGAAATATACCTCTGCCGAGGCAGCCAAGCTGCTTCGTGAATTAAATGACCGTCACGACAATCTGGAGCTTCAGGAAAATCTCTGCTCCGTTTTCAATGCCGCGCTCGGTGAGAACATCGAAGACGTGCGCCCGGAATATGATTATCGGCTGGTACAGGATCAGCTTGCAGATTTGGAGCAGCAGATTCGGAAGGTGAAGCATGTCATCAGCATGTTCAATCTGACACACTTAGTCCCCGGATTTGATATGACTGTGGATCAGATTCTGGTCTATATCCCGCAGCTTTCCAAACGGAAACAGAAGCTCGCAGCGATGATGCAGCGGCTTCCGAAGCAGCGTGCTTCTGCGAGAGGCTTTTCTCCGGATACTGCGGTCATTGACTACTGCATTGCCAACTACGATCCGGAAAAAGCAAAAGAGGATTACACCGCGGTTTCCGCTGAATTATCCAGAGCCCAGACTGCTCTTGACCTTCTGAACAGTACCGAAACCATGGAAATCGAGCTCTGATCACCCATTCCGGCAAAGTGCAGCACTCTGCGATCTGCCCTTGGATGGGCGCTGTGTTAAAGGTTATTGTTATTCGTTATTCTTTTGTTATTCGCAGCCTGTTGTGGTTGATACGTTTTGCGGTCAGGCAACTCAATTAAGATATCAGCACTTTGCAAAAGCTGCCTACGGATCTCCGCCAGACAGAAGCAGCACGGTCCGGTCTGTCAGCACCCCTCTCCCAAAGGAGAGGGGTGTAAAAACATCAATATCTTCTTCAACGACCAACCTGAGCAGATTTTTCAGGCAGCTACGCCTTGATCCGTTTGTTGCCTGTGATGCTGCTAATATAATCGTCAATATCCTACACGATGCAATGATCCCCCATTGTGTGCAGTGATTCAAAATATCTCGTGATATACCTGTAGATGCCATACTCATCAAAGGTCTTTGCCACATCAGCACCGGAAAGCCCTTTGAAATAGCGGTACCGCTCCATGCAATAAATCAAAAAATCGGATTCTTTGCTCATCTCTCACGCCTCCTCCTGATAGAGCTTTGACTGGTAAAAGCGGGAAATCGCTTTCTCATCATCCACCTTGCTGTTTTTTGTAATCTGTTCGCTGTCGGTCTGCTAATTGTGACTAACTGCACGCCTTTGTATCCAACCGTTTCATTTCAATCAATCTGTTTTCTATATTTGTTTCACTACCCATTTTCCGCTTCTGGCAGGACCTTGTCTTTCTACAATTCCATTCTCCTGTAATTCTTTTATTATTGTCTGGATTTGCTTTCTTGTAAGCTCAAATTCTTCCATTAGCTTCCGCTGCGTTATTGCCGGATTCTCTTGCATACGTTGTAAGATACCATTTTTAATTTTGGCTCTGTTTTTCAGCTCCTTTTCAGCTCCTTTTTGGCTCCTTTTCGGCTCCTTTTCAGCTCCTTTTTGGCTCCCTTTTAGCTCATTTTCTTCCTTGCGATAGAGATTTATGCGAAAGCCAATCTCCAAATCACAAAACTCCGGATCTCTCAATCCATACTCCTGCATCGCTTCCATTAGTTTTGGAATTCCACTTCCCCATGCCTCAATCAGGTTCATATAAGAGAAAGCATGTGCAAGCGCACGGTTTCGTATTTTTGAATAGCCTTCTTTCATTTTATCCAGAGTAACGCCAGGCATAAGGCCACCGGGAGAAGTGATCTCCAGACGATCATCATAGACAGCTACCTGAATATGTGAATTTTGTAAAAAGCTGCAATTCATCACAGCGTTGATGATAAGCTCTCGAATACTATCTGGAGGCAGCTCATAAATATCCTTCCGATAAATACCTTCCAGCCTTGCCCCTAACCGAATATTCCGGAGCACAAATTGAAATGCGTCGTCAATTTGCTTCCATAATGGGCCAGAGTACTCTCGTTTATCCACAAAAACAGTACGGGTCTTCCCTTTAAACATTCCACACTGAATTTGCGAAAGGAACTCATCTTTACCAAGCAGATAGACATATCCATTCGTCGGATGAACACTTCCATCCTCCGCTTCTGCCAGGAGTCCCCAACTCAAGAGCACGTTTTTTGTTACATCTTTAATTGCCTCTGCCTGCGCCTTAGATTTCGCATTGGCGACAGCCACCTCTTTCATCTGACGACATAATTCAGCAATTTCTTCATCTGTAACTGTCAAATCCTTCCGAATAACAGTATCATAGGAACGCCCCTCATCCTCATAATACATCTCAGCCGTCAGATCACGTCCGGAATTACGACCGGCTCGCAGCAGTCAGAAATTGCGGTCGTTATGGCATCAATCTCAGAAAAGACGATCTCTTTCGGAATTCCTACTACTTCCCGACTACTGTCATCGACACCAAATACAATACGCCCACCTTCTCCATTGGAGAAAGCAACCACTGTTTTCATGTATTTTGAGCTATCCTTTGGACGTTGTACTTTAAATTCAACGTTTTTGGATTCACCTGCCAGGATTTCTTCAATCGTCAATGAAATTCCTCCTTCCGAGTCGGATTCTATAGCTTTCTTCCGAATTCGCACACAGCCTTTTTCTCTATATGCTCTTTTCGCCGCGCAAGGATCTAATAGTTCCTATAGATCCTTTTCACTCCATATTTCGCATAACTGCCTTTCAGCCATCAAACGTGTCATCCTATAGTTTATTCTGATTCTTTCTCTGTTATTTAAGCTTCAAGATTTCGGCAAATGACCGGCAAATAAGATTACGCACAGAAAGGGACATACTTCATATATTTGTTAGATGTGTCCGGATCAAGCGGTTTTATAATCTTCACCCGAACCGTTTCTTTAATTAATCTGGAAATACTCCCAGAGGAGCTCTGAAGAAGTCCGAACCTACTTCGAAGAGAGCTGTTTGTCAATTGTTCTCCCTGAACTTACAAAACACATGCATGCCAATAGCAAGCCCATAGTTTATCTTCTACAGAGAGATTTCGGAATGGAATTTCCGAAAACAATGTTACCTTTGTGCTTCCTACCATCATCGAGGCGACAAGATTCGAACTTGCGCCTCCGCGTCCCGAACGCATAATGTCCTTCCCAAAAACCTTATAAAATGGAGGAAAACGGAACGTCATCTCCGGGAAGGGGCTCACCAGCTGGTTGAACTATTTCCGAATCTTGAGTGTCGCCAGTGTCTGTTCCTCTTTCTTCGTCTGCGATTGGATAACATCATCTGCATCCGGAGAAAACATCTCCATTTACACGCAAGTGATCGGCATTAATTATTCCTGGCGAAGTCCCTTCACAAGGACCCGGAACTCCTGTTCCGTATCCACAAAATGATATGGCGCATACTCTCCATATGCCGTCGGTCGACTGATTGTAACTAATTGCACACCTTTGTATCCAACCGCTTCATTCAATTCTCTCTTAAGTTCAGCAAGATGTTTGCTATGTCTTGTCTTCAATGCATAACAGCCATGTGCATCACGTTCTTTTGCGATCAGATAGCACATTCTAAAGCGCCTCTTAACTTCTGCTTCATTTCAAATCACTCTGTTTTCTGTATTTCATTCTTTATAAGGACCACAAAGGAAGGGCCCAGGTTATTCTGCAGGCTCAGAATCACTGGTTCCGTAATTTCTTTCACAATACTCTTTCGCCATGTTCAAAAATTCTTGCGCCGCCGAGATTTGCTGCCGTGTTTCCTCCTTATTGACCAGATAAAAGTCATCATAGTCACTTGCATGACGAATTTCCTCTGCAGCTCCAATCTTTCGTCCAATCTCTCGCGGAAAAATTTCCGTTTTCACATAATCCTTATTGAAATTAGCAAGAGCATCCTTGTGCCGCTTATATGCCTTCCCGTGTAATGCATGCACCGCATTGATCGCATGGAATAACGAATAATATGCGCGATTATTCGCGCCCCTGTATTCTCCCGCTTCATATAAAATCTGAGCCGCTCTCAAATCTCCTTCTGCTGAGGACAGACGATACCGAACCAAATCTATTGTTGTACCATTTTCTTCATGCTGCATCATATAGCACAACCCCTTCCTGTTGGATATTCCTGTAAAATGGATAGTTTACCACCCAATGCATGAAGAATTTCTCCTCCTTTGCAATCGGCTTGATGTCTACATCGTGATCCAGACTGAAATCATACGTCATATAGGACAAATCTTTCTGATATTTCTTCTGTGAAAGTTCATCCAAATCTGTCAAAATCATGATGTCGTAATCCGAATCCTCTCGAAAATCTCCGCGTGCACGGGAGCCATACAGAATGATTTTCTGCAAATGCTCTCCGTATATCTTTCGCAGTTCTTCAATATATCCTTGCAATAAGATTTGTGTTTGATAATCCAATACTCGTCCCATTCCTCTGGCCTCCTTTCACTGCTGTTTTGTTTGCATCATTTGCTGCTTTCACTTGAAAAGTGAATCAAAAAAGAGCCGTTACTTTGGTAAAATGTATTTGACAAGAACACAAAAACCAAAGGAGACAGCTCTTCATGTCCATCATAACCACCACTTCTCTCGAAAGCAACAAGCGTATAAAAATAAATTTCAAAGGCGGCGATCTTTCTTCCGATGTTCTGGAACCGCATGGATGAAGCTTCCCTGCGCCAGCTCGATCTGATCTTTGATTTCTGAATCTGATGTCTACTGTTGACAACAGGATCAGTGCGCCCATTTTTAACGCAGGATACCGATCTGTTCAGAAATCAGAGAACTGAAAGCTTATACTGTATTTGATTCACGAATCCGGCTCCTTACCCGTCCAAAAACTTCTGAGGCAGGATAACGGACCTCCGAACGTTCTGCCGCAACATCTGCCTCATCCAATTTCTTTTCTATATTATTGGTAAGTTTTTCATATTGTTCAATGCTCATAAGAACCATTGTTCCATATCCATTCTTTGTAAGGAATACAGGAGCATCTGAAGCAATGACAGTCTCTTCTATTTCCGGAAAATGATTACGCAGATCTGATACTGGTCGAATACTGATCATTTTACTTTTCCTCCTTATCATTATCATAATACTATCACTATTTTATCATCTCCACAACTTTAGGGACTATCATAGTCCACCTGTGTGGCGCAAGTACAGAAACTACGTAAATGTCAAATGGACTTCTGGATGCCATTTACGAGATTACCGGTCGTATTTTCACAAAGAAAAATCCCCGGAAACCTTGATTTCTCAACGTTTCCGAGGATCTCATCATCATCGAGGCGACAAGATTCGAACTTGCGGCCTCCGCGTCCCGAACGCGGCGCTCTACCAAACTGAGCCACGCCTCGATTTGTATCTGCTACTGCGAACCAATCGCTCGAAGCAGATGTTATCTTACCTCATATTTACAGAAGCGTCAAGTCCCGTTTTACGGTTTTACTGTTTTTACTGTTTTTCCGTATGTCGGACAGTCCTGTTCGTCATTGCCAGCCGTCGGTCTGTGTTCTGCTTGATCACAAATGCAATCACGCCGGAGAGCACCTGAGAGCAGGGAATTGCAACCCAAACGCCGTCAAGTCCCATCTGCAGGGGAAGAAGCAAGCAGGCAACAAGGGACAGAACGGGCTCCGTGTAGACAAGCACATAGGACAGTGCAACCTTTTCTGTCGCATACAGATAGGATGTCGTGACGCGGATAAAGGCCACAAAGATCAGGGTTGCCAGGAACAGCGGGAGCCTTTTTATGACCTCCAGGCAGGTCTCCGGAGATGCTCCGAAGAGAGCTCCGATCAGGCCTCTTGTCAGATAAAGGCCCGCCATACAGACGACCGTGATCACCCCAGCGGTACGATAGGCCATGGTACGGTAGGCTGCAGACATGGCATCATTTCCCTCGCCGTACTGCTCGCTGATGACCGGCTGGCTCCCGTCACCGACTCCCTGCAGCAGCAGATAGATAACGGCAACCACATAGTCGATGCAGCCGTATACAGCAACCGCCTGCTCTCCTCCGTAGAGGAGGAGGAAACGATTCATCAGAATCAGCGTTATGGTAGGCGAAATCGTCATGCCAAAAGGAGCAACGGCAACCCGGAACATCTCTCCCCAGATCGAGAGCATTTCTCCGATTTCCGGAAGGCGAAGTCCCGGCTTCTTCCGAAGAAGAAAGAGGATGGCCGCAACCGTCGTCGACGCCTGCCCGATCACGGTTGCCCACGCCGCTCCCGACATTCCAAGAGGGATATGCCACACAAGAACATAGTCCAGAATGATGTTCACAACAAAGCCAAGGATCATGGAAACCATGGCATAGGTCGTCCCGCCCATGTTACGAATGAATGGAATCAGTCCGGTTGCAAGAAGCTGCAGAGTCGTTCCGATTGCGAGAACTCTCACATATTCGGCGGTCATCTCCAGAAGATCCCCTTCCGCTCCAAGAAATCTCAGAATCGGATACAGCTGTGTCAGGAAAATAACCGTCAGAACAATACTGACCAGTATCAGGAGAAGGAGTGCCGCCGTATAGCACTTTTTCTGCTCCTCCTTCCGGTCCTGTGCACCCCAGATCGTATAACGAATGGCACCTGCAAGACCAAGTCCGGTTCCAACCGCCTGAATCAGAACAGCCAGAGGATACCCGATCGTAACAGAAGCAAGACCGGGGTCCCCCAGACAATGTCCGATGAAGAAACCATCCACAATGCTGTAGACGCCGCCAAGCGCAAAGGCAAGGATCGATGGGATTACGAAGGAATAATATTCTTTTTTCTGTCTGGGCGTCATTTTTCTCAATTCTCCTTTGCAGGGTGTGACTGTACTCTTTACAGACTCAGCAGCCCCTGACTGCATGCTGATATCAAAAAGCGGGCACCCTCAATTACCGGGGTACCCGTATCCATCAGAATCATTCTGGATCTATATCCTCTATATATAGCGGTTCTCATTGTTTTTGTCAAAATAAGCCGACGCGTCATTCTTAAAATCGTGCTAAGAACCGTTCTTCCCTCGTTAACGATCCGCCAAAGAGAAGGCTGCTGCAAATCAAGGCCGTTTTTCATGTTCATGATTACATCACCCGGATCCGGTTCTGCAGCATCGCTCCCACAGCTTCCGCAAACAAATCCAGCTGGCGGATGCGGGTAAAATCCTGTTCATAGATCCGGTGGACATTCGGCAGCGCATCGTCTTCCCCTGTAAATACGCAGAGCACGGTAATTCCGGCCATTCTCGCCTTATGTACTTCGGCCGCAGTATCCTCCACGCCCAGAGCGGCCGCATAGTCCTTATACTGCCCGGTCGAGGTTCTCACCTTGATGACGTCATTCGGCTTGCAGTCGGACAGAACGATCAGAATGCGATGCTCCGCGTGATTGTCCTTCATCATTCCGGCCGCCAGACGAATCGCAAGTCCGTCCCGGTTGGCTCCTGCTGTAAAATAATCAAAGATTTTCCGGTTCCTGTCGGTTTCCTGATAATCCCGATAGAGATTCATGATCGTATATCCATTCAGGGAGCAGAATGAATACATTCGCACCGGAATTCCGCAGTTCGTCAGACTCTGCGCAATCATATAACCCTGCGCCGACACCGTCTCCTGTCGGTGCAACTGCGACGTGGAGGCATCCAGCAGAAGGTCCACCGTGATATTGCCCGTATCCCCCAGAATCTTTTTTTCAAATACCTTGTTGTCATCCAGATACAGGGCGCGCCAGATCCGGTCCCCGCGAAGCTTTCCTGCCGCTGACTTTACAATCTGATCATCCAGATGCGTCAGAATCGAGTTGCGGATCCGCGCGGTCAGCTTATCAATCTGCACACGGTAAATTCCTTCCTTCGCAGCATATGCCTTCCGGTTCGCTTCTCCCTGCTTCAGAGCCTCCTTATGCATCTTTCCGGCAAAGCCTGCGCACAGCATCTCCTCGGTGTATTCGCCGCGCGTAATATGAAGCTTCACGTCTGTATGATTCCCGTAACAGTAATCCTTCTGAAGCTTTGCCATCTCCTTCGCATCATAAATCGGCTTTCCGAAGTAGTTGGTGATGTATTCCTTCAGGCCCTCATCCGTCTGCGCCGTGTAATTGGCAAATGCAACGCTTAAATGGCTCTGATCCAGAACCTCGCTTCCGTACTCAGACACATGCTCGCCGTAGCCGAAGGACATTTTCCGCACCGGTCCCATTTCCGCGTAGCCGTTTTTTCTCCGTCTTCTCAGCGAGAACAGGGAAAGCAGATTGGGAATTCTCCGGTCCCCGCCCGGAAGATCCGGTCCATCCGGCCGGTAGGTAAAATATTTCTCCAGTGTCGCCGTAAGACTTGCGATGATTTCGTCCGTGGTCAGCTCCGGCCCCAGCTCAATGGAATCCAGAAGCTTTCGATCCACAAGATCCGGAAGCCCGCAATCCTCTCCCAGCGCCCTGCGGAAATGCCCCAGTGTGATCGCAAGGAGACGCTGCCCGGCGGAATCCTCCAGCGAAAACTGTCCGTGCATGGCGTTCAGCTTGTTTCTTGCATACTGCTTCCGAAGGTAAGGAAAAACAGGCCGCAGATCCTTTTCCTTCTCATAGACAGCATTCTCCAGCGCCAGCCAGAACAAACTCTCATACACCTCCTGGTTGATCTTCTCATGAAAGGTGTTGTAAAAGGCAAGAAGCTTTTTCCAGTCGTAATGCAGGTGAATGGCGCCTACGATGCTGTTCCAGTAGACATCTGCCTTCCCGTCTGCATCATAGACACGAAAGCCCGTTTCGATCGTATAGTCGTGTGCACTGTTCCAGATCAGATTCGCAGCACGCTTTTTCTCAAATTCCGTAATTTCCATAGAGCTTCCACTGTCCTTATGCGAAGATGCTCTCTTTTCCCAGATCTCCCGGGAAGCGCACGGCAATCATATCGCTGACAAGCTGCCTCTCATAATCATCAAAGCACTTGTTCACAATTCCAAGCTGCAGGGCCTGAACGGCAGGAAGACCACGGTGCATCATCCGGATGGCGGCTAGAAGGCCGCGCAGATCCAGAGCCTTCGTCGAGATCTCTCCGCCCTCGCATTTACGGCGGATGTCTTCAAACAGCTTTGCAAACTGGTCCTTGTAATCCGGCTTGATGTCCGGATATTTCTCCAGAATCAGCTTCTTCAGATTCTCCTCTGTAATGACCGGCATCTGGATAATCATGAAACGGGATGCCAGGGCCTCATTGATCTCTCTCGTTCCGGCATAGCCATAGTTCATGGTTCCGATAAAGCGTGTCGCATCGTTCAGAACAATCCGGTCATAACCGGGAACATCAATGATCCTTCGGAAGTCGAGTGTTGCATGAAGAACTGCAAGGGACTCGTTTTTGGCCATATTGATCTCATCCAGAATGCCAAAGCCGCCCTCCTCTGCGCACTGCAGAATCGGTCCCTTGCGGAGCGTCACCCTTCCATTCTCAAAGGTGTCCGTCCCAATGAGCGATGCGGCATCTGTATTAATATAGAAAGAGACGTCCCACTCGGGTCTGCGAAGTGCCGCAGACAAGCCCTCTGCCAGCACGTTTTTGCCGGTTGCCTTAGGCCCCACCAGAAGAAGATTTTCACCTGCAAGGAGGGTGGAAAGCGCCTGCTCCCAGATTTCTTTTCCGTAATAGGAATACTGCGGGGTTGGAATCCGTCTCTCCATTTCTTCTTTTAACCGATAAAAGCTTCGAAAGTGCTCCACCTCAGAGAGAATGCTCTCTGAAACACCTTCCTGCCGCAGAAAATCCAATAATTCCATAACTACTCTCTCCTTCAAAAAAACCGCTGAACGTACCCTGTCCAGCGGTTTTCTTTTCCATGTTTGATTCGACAGACATCTGTCTGTCCGCAGCAGATGACTTATGCCGCTTCCTTTACCTTCTTCTTGCCGTTGAGAACACAAACCACAAGATAAGCAACGGTGAAGATTGCGCCAACCGCATAAGCAATCGGCCAGTCAAGACCAAGACCGATCTTGGCATTGACAATGAACGTGCAGGTTGCAAAAGCATAGAATGCAGCCGGAATCAGCGGAATCCAAACGAACTTCGCCTTGCCGTTCTTATACATCCATGCAGTGATGCAGGCCAGAGCGAACAGGGAGATCATCTGGTTGGACCATGCGAAGTATCTCCACAGTGTATTGAAGCCCTGGGGATCGTTCTTCGCCCAGATCAGGATGAGATAAACAAGCACGAAGACCGGAACTGCAAGGCCGATGCGCTGCTTGTTGTTCTCCTGCTTGATGTGCAGAGAATCCGACAGGGTCAGACGAAGTGCACGAAGTGCGGTATCGCCGGAGGTAATCGGAAGGATAATAACACCGATCAGGGCGATAACACCGCCGACAGGCCCCAGAGCATTCTTGCAGG
Organism: Firmicutes bacterium CAG:791; assembly: GCA_000431495.1. Classification (GTDB taxonomy): domain Bacteria; phylum Bacillota; class Clostridia; order Lachnospirales; family Lachnospiraceae; genus CAG-791. The sequence goes on from HF986569.1 coordinate 57,322, forward strand.
TGATGCCGACAACAGAGGTTGCAGAAACAACGCCGCTTGCAGTGACATAGGTCCATGCGCCTGTATCGGAAAGCGTCATGGTGACGCCGCCGTTGGAAGCGCCGAGGTTGATCATAGCCATGGTTCCTGCTGCCCAGCACATTGCGATGAAGCCCTCAACAACCATCATGTTGTAGTAGGTCATACGTCCAGCCTTCTCGGACTGGATGGTGCGGGAAACAAGAGCAGTCTGCGTGCTGTGGAATCCGGAAAGAATGCCGCAGGCAACGGTCAGGAAGAAAAGCGGGATGAAGTGTCCGCCGGAGAATGGACTCGGTCCGAAGTAAGCACCGAAGTCAAATCCTCCGTCTGCTGCAAACTGTCCGACCGTATTCCAGTTGTCCCATACGTTGATCAGCGGATATCCCTTTGCAAAGATTGCAATGAAGATACCAACTGCAGAGAACACCAGGATCAAACCGAAAATCGGATACACACGGCCGATGATCTTATCGATCGGGAATACCGTTGCGATCAGATAGTAAACAAAGATCACGGTGTAGATGATCCAGGTGGAAGCCTCCTGCGGAGTTCCGCCGAAGCCGAATACCTGTGTTGCTGCGATATCTCCGGGTGTGTAAATGAATACAGCGCCGACAAGGAGCAGCAGAACGCAGATAAAGATATCATACAGAACGTATACAGCCTTGTTTGTGTAGTTCTTAACAAACTCAGGCATCTGGGCACCGCCGTCGCGGGTGCAGATCATACCGCTGAAATAGTCATGCATGGATCCGCCGATGACATTTCCGATCGGGATTGCAAGGAATGCAATGGGTCCGAACAGAATTCCCTGAATCGGTCCGAGGATCGGGCCGGTTCCTGCAATGTTCAGCAGGTTGATCAGGCTGTTCTTCCAGGTCTGCATCGGAACATAGTCGACGCCGTCCTGCTTCGCGTAAGCGGGTGTCTCACGATCATCCGGCCCGAAGACGTTCTCGCAAAACTTACCGTACAGGAGTCCCCCGCCGATAAGGATTACAAGGCCAATTAAAAATGTTGCCATATCTCCTCCTTCCTGGTCACACTTTTATGTTGTGGGTACCTGTGACCAGCTCATAACATATAGTATTACTTAACAGAATTACAGATATTGGCCCTATCTGTAATCCCGCACAGTAAACAAGGGTTTGATGGTGACGACCTGTTTGAAATCGTCCCCCGAAAGCGCAACGCTGGAATCCATGGATTTCAGGTCCGCCTTCAGCACCTCCAGTGCCTCCTCCGGTGTTTCTGCCCGCTCCTCCTGAAGAATCCGGATCATGCGGTCAAACGTATACGGATGTGCATAGCAGCAGGGAATCGGAAAATCCGGAAGATGCTTCATTGAATTTGTCATGGCATCCAGTGCTTCCTCATATTCCCTGTCACGAAGCTTACGATTTGTCAGCTTGCTCGGAAGGCCCTTGCTGTTGACGGCAAGAAAAACAAGCATGATTCCGATCAGGGCCACAACAGCGCCGATATTCCGGCTCGCACTCCGCATCATCAGAATACCGGCTAATGCAGCGGCAATTCCGACAGCAAGAAGTCCGACGGCAATGTAACGAACAGAGGGCTTCATCAGATCTGCATGGCGCTTGAGCTTCGCCATGGCGGCAAGCTTTTCATACAGAGCGGGACGCTTATGTACCTCCCATCGGGCATCCTCCAGGATCTTCTTACTGTGGAGTGCCGTCTGTGTCAGCGCATTGGCCTGAATTCTGGCTTCCGTTGCCTCCCGTTCCTTCTTTCTCCGCATTCCCTCCGGTGACAGAAGCGGGATCTCCGGATGATTCTTCTCCAGATCATCCAGCATCTTATCAGCATCCTGAAGATACCGGAACGAGCATTCCTGCTCCTTCCCGTCATCGTAACGGACGACGATGAACAGCACCGGAGCGAGGAACCCTTTCCCGTCCGGATTGCTTGCACCAACCCGCTTGAACACATTGGTAATGGACTCATAAGGAATGTAGTAATTCCTCGGGTGCACCGTGCTCCCCATGTATACAGCCTTCTCCCCAAGGCCGCACTGATCATATTTCCGGCACTTCTTCCGATCCGCCTTGATCTGTGCTTCCTCAATTGTTATCCGGCTCAGCGGTTTCGCTATACTCATCTCGTTTCGCTTACCCTTCGTTTCTCATATGGAAATCGCATATCATAATAGCATGATTCCGCCGAAGTGGAACGGATTAATTACGAAAAAGTTTATACTTTTTTAATAATCGTTACTTTTAAGTATGAATTATTCATCTGCATACACTTGCTGTATTGTAATACGGCTCAAATACCGCTTTGCACCATTAACCGCCTGTCACTGTAGTCTTGCCAGGCCATGATGTTCGCTAGCTTTTTGCTAAGAAACCCGTACACAGAGTCGAGGCTCCGTCAAGGCTCTGTTATACTTATAGAAGGTATGACCTCCTTATGCTAATGTCATCAGGATTTGAACAGACCATCCATTGCCCAGTCCGGCAGATGGTTCTCCGGGTACTTAGAATATGAAGAACTTTGATTTGTATTATTTTAATCTGCATCCCATTCTGAAGAACAGCCTCTTGACCAGCGGAATTCTTCTGGTGACCAGCATCTTCTGCTTTCTTCTGCAGCAGTTCGTAACGGCCGATGCGTATGTTCCTCTGATTTTCATTCTGGCCATCGTTCTCATTTCCCGCTTTACGGAAGGCTATAGCTACGGCATCGTTGCCTCCTTTATTGCGGTTTTCGGCGTCAACTGTATTTTTACTTTCCCCTATTTCAGCCTTAATTTCTCACTGACCGGATATCCATTGACCTTCTTCGTCATGCTGACTGTATCCATCATGATCAGCGCCTTAACGACGCAGATCAAACAGCAGGAGCAGATCAAGCTTCAGATGGAGCGCGAACAGATGCGTGCGAATCTCCTGCGTTCCGTCTCGCATGACATCCGCACTCCGCTGACTTCGATTGTAGGGTCCGCCTCTGCCATTCTGGACAATTACGACACCCTGGATGATGAGCAGAAGAAAACATTGACCGGTGACATCAAGACAGAGGCTCAGTGGCTGAACCGGATTGTGGAGAACATTCTGTCGATCACCCGAATCAGCAGCGGTGCCAATGCTCACATTACCAAAACCGAAGAGCTTGCCGAGGAAATCGTCAGCAGCACGGTCCAGAAATTTCACAAGCACAGTCCTTCCATTCCGGTGGAGGTTAAGGTTCCGGATGAGGTTTTACTGGTCCCGATGGACCCGATTCTCATTGAACAGGTGCTTTTGAATCTGCTGGACAATTCCGTCATGCACGGAGGGAACATTACCCGCATCGTTCTTCACGTCATGCACATCCCGGGACATGCGGTGTTCTCCGTAGAGGATGACGGCACAGGAATCGATCCGCAGCTTCTCCCGCATCTTTTTGACGGGAGTCTCCCTCTCCATGCCGGTGATACAAGAGCCTCCGGCCGCAGTATGCAGATCGGACTCTCTGTCTGTATGACCATTGTCCTTGCGCATCACGGCACCATGCACGCAGAAAATCTTCCCGGAGGAGGCGCTCGTGTCTGGTTCGAGCTTCCTCTGGAGAACACCTATGCATAAAGATAACTGAATTTTCGATGCCGGCAGATGGTCGGCATCTGCATGCAGGACGCATGCAGAAAGGAGATCTATTTTGCAGATTCGCGACAGCATTCTGATTATCGAAGACGACAACAGCATCATCAATCTTATGAAAGCTGTTCTCCGTTCCAACAATTATGAAGTTCTGATCGCACGCACCGGGAATGAAGCTCTCAGCATCGTCAGCTCCCAGTGCCCGAATCTTGTGGTTCTGGACCTTGGCCTTCCCGATATGGACGGTGTGGAAATCATCCGCAAAATCCGGAGCTGGTCCACCCTGCCGATTCTGGTGGTATCCGCCAGGGATCATGAACACGATAAGGTTCAGGCCTTTGATCTCGGCGCCGACGATTACATCACCAAGCCCTTCGGTACGTCAGAGCTCCTTGCCAGAATTCGTACTGCGCTTCGGCATGCACACACTGCCGTGCAGAGCTCTCTCTCCGAAAGTGAACAGTTCCAGGCCGGCGATCTCCACATTGATTTCAACAAGCACAAGGTTCTTGTACGCGGTGAGGACGTACATCTCACGCAGAACGAATACCGCATTGTTGCTCTGCTTGCCCGGTATTCCGGACGCGTGATTACATACGATGCCATCATGCAGGAAATCTGGGGGCCGAACATGAAATCCGACAACAAGATTCTTCGGGTCAACATGGCAAACATCCGTCGCAAGATTGAGAAGAATCCCGCCGAACCGGAGTTTATTTTCACCGAGGCAGGCGTCGGATACCACCTGCTGGAAGCCAATTAATCCTCCGGACAGCTTTTCCTTTTCCCATGATCCGGGAGATCAGAAAAAGGGTCATCCCCCACCGTGAATTTCTGGTGAGGGATGACCCTGATTTCTTTTTGCGTGGCACTTTTTATTTACTTCTTTTTACGGAACAGGTGTGCAGCCGCTCCGAGTGCAACGGCCACCGCAGCACCTGCTGCCAATGCGGCTTTATTCTCTTCCACAAGAGTCTTTGCTTCCTCTTCGTTTTTCGGAAGCTTCTCCTTTGCAGCCTCTACGCCTTCCCGTGCTTTCCGGACACCGTCCGTCACAGCATCCTTAATGGCGTCTGTGGCCGGCTTCTTCTCCGCCTCTTCGATCACATGATATTTCTTCAGAAGCTTCTCGATTTCTGTTCCGCGGATCTTCAGCATGGCTGCCTTCAGTGCCGCATCCGCCACAGGTCCCATGGAACCGTCGTTCAACGGCCTTCCGTCACGAAGGGCAACGGTTGCGTGAAGCAGATCACGCACATCGAAGGTGCTTCCCCAGACCTCCGGAACGCCGCGGTCAATGTCAAGAAGCGTGTAGACCGCTTCCATGCCGGTGCGAATGGAATACTCTGTCGTAAAGATCGTATCTCTCGGAGTCTCTGCGAACTGTCCGATAAAGGCAAAATTTACTGCGCCCTTGGGAACAACATCCGGACGATCTCCTGCCTCACGCGGCATAAAGAATGCAGTGATATACGGCATCATAACCGGAACGGTGTTGCAGCTGTTCTCTGCCAGCTCTTCAATTTCATCCATCGGAACCCCGAGATGATACAGCCATTCCTCGCAGATCTCCTTACCGGTGCAATCCCTCATCGGCTTGTTGACATAGTCGCCGGGCTTATCGGAGAACAGGCTGTATACCCATACAAGGCACTGGTCCTTGGGCTGGTCACGGAACTGCGGCTGACGGTTGATGGTCCAGGAAAGAAGCCAGGACGAATCTCTTGCGGTAACAATACCGCCTGTCACAACACCGCCGCTGAACGGATCGCGATGGCAGATATTCTTGATATAAGGGATAACCTTATCATCCAGCGTCGTCACTGTAGCGCTCATCCAGTTCGTCTGCTCCGGATCGTAGTCGAACTTTTCCGGATGTCCGAACGAAGGATCCTGCAGCGCAATGCGGTGCCACATATCCCAGCCTCCGCCTTCATGAAGACGGGGATCAAACGGAGCAGGCTTGTTCTGACTTCCGATTGCTGCATTCTCCACGCATCCGCCATTTGTGATGAATACAAGATCATTTTCGGTCAGCGGGATGAATTCCTTCTTGCCGTCTCTTGTCACCTCAATGGCCGTTGCTGTCTTCTTCTCGCCCTGGATATCGAACTTGACATTGTCAACCTTTACGCCATATTCGAAACTGACACCGAAGCCCTCCAGATACTTGATCATCGGAAGAATCATGGATTCATACTGGTTGTAACGGGTGAAACGAAGCGCCGTGAAATCCGGAAGTCCGCCGATATGGTGTACGTATCTCTGCAGATAACGCTTCATCTCCAGTGCGGAATGCCAGTTCTCAAATGCGAACATCGTGCGCCAGTACATCCAGAAATTGGTATCGAAAACCTCTTCGTCGAAGACCTCATTGATTCTCTTATTGTACAGATCCTCATCCGGGGTCAGATACAGCTTCATGATTTCCTCTGCACCCTTGTCGGAAAGTCCGAATTTCTTATCGGTATGTGCATCCTGCCCTCTCTTCTCCGTCGCGCGGCACAGGGAGTAATTCGGATCCTTCTTATTCAGCCAGTAATACTCATCCAGCACACTGACCCCCGGCGTCTCGATCGAAGGAATCGAACGAAACAGATCCCACATACACTCGAAATGATTGTCCATCTCGCGGCCGCCGCGCATCACGTAGCCGACATCATTGATATACAGTCCGTCGCAGGCACCGCCCGGTACCTCATCCTTCTCAAGGACATGAACATTGCTTCCCTTCATCTGTCCGTCTCGCACCAGGAAGCAGGCTGCAGAGAGAGCTGCCAGTCCGGAACCAACGATATAAGCCGATTTGCTGTCGACTCCTTCCGGCTTCATGGGACGTACAAAAGCTTCATAATTTCCGCTGGAATAATACATAGGTTACCTCCATCCTTTTATGCTGAACTGTTTCTCTTTGCTGTTGTTTTTCTTTTCTATGATTGCTATTATACAAAACATGACCATTGGTCACAATCTGTTTTTCATAAACAATCTGTGAAGATTTTCTAAAGAGGAGAAGCAAAAACAGAGGCGCCCCTTCGCCGGTGAAAAAATCTTCCGGAGAAGGACTGCGCCTCTGCTCTTATTGTGATCCTGTATGCTGTTGTTTCCGATCAGCGGATGTTGATTATTCCACGGTAACAGAAGTTACGTGAGGCTGTGCTCCCTCGTACCAGTACAGGAAGCCCTCGATATCGATGGTGTCGCCGATGTTGAGGTTCTCTACTGCCTTATAAACATCGGTATCCTTGCCGCACAGGTAGGACTCTACGGTAAAGGTATAGGTTGCTCCGTTTACAGATACATTGAAGTAAAGATCGTCACCTTCGGTTCCGGAGCCATCGTAGTTGTACAGGAAGGCTGCGTCCTCACCGTTTGCATCCTTGCTTGCCTCTACCTTAAGGCCCTTCATGGCAATGCTCTGGTTCATGTACTTCTCCAGATCATCGCTGCCAAGGCTGTCTGTGACATCAAGAGGCTCTGCCACGTAGGTCCCGTCCTCCACCTCATAGGTGGCATCCATAATCTCAACCTCGCCGGACCACTCGGCCTTATATCCGGTCACCTTGATCTTTGCGCCGACGGTCAGCTTATCATTGTAATCCTCTTCGGAGCAGGGCATGTTATAGATGAAATATCCGCCCTCTGCATCCTGTGTATAGAAGGTTGCGACGCCCTGGCCGTTATCCTCCCACCATCCCTGCTTCGCCTGGATGTAAGTCTCAACGGTCACTTCACTGTCGATGTCTGCAGCAAGATATTCCTCATAGGTCATCACGCCGTCCGACTTGGCCTCATCTGCGGCGCCGGCCTCTGCAGCTTCCTCTGTGCTCTCTGCTTCTGCCGCTTCGGTGCTTGCTTCCTCAGCAGCATCTGCAGCAGCCTCCGTTGCAGCAGTCTCTGCGGTATCTGCAGCAGGCTGTGCATTGTTTCCGCAGCCGGCCATCGACAGCATAACTGCAGAGATCATTGCCATTACCAGTGTCTTTTTCATAAATTCTCCTCCTGCCGGGTCCTTTCAGACATCGGCTTCTTCATGATGTTCGAACTGGCAGAATGCCCGTCCGAGTTTCCCTACCCTTATACCACGATCTCCCTCTACGGGAAAGTCTTTTCGGTCATTTTCTCCTTTTTCTTCGATAGCGGAACAGGAAAGTGACCAGAATCAGGCTCCAGGCTCCTGCCAGGGTACCAAGAAGCGCCTTGGCTCCAAAGGGAAGGGGGCCAAGATCCGCATTCTGTCCGCCCTGCACTGCGGACGCCTGAATCTGATCCAGCTTGTACATACTGGCCGTATCTTCATATAGCTTTGTCAGATATGCATCGTCCACAGTCTGATGCCGGCGCACCGATTTGGTCACGGATTCTATCAAGGCCCCCGCCGCCAGGCGAAGCGAAGCCGAACCGTTGAACACAGGCGTGGTAAAGGTATCCTGCACGTGATCCAGAAGAAGGGAGACTGCATCGATTTTCACGGAATAGTGCTCGTCATCCTTCCCCCGTTCTGCCAGATATTCCCGGTATTCCTCCGAATTCTGTGCCTTCTCTGTGACCGGCACGTAGCCTTCCGTTTCCGAGTAGGCAAGCTGCACCTTATTTGTCAGCAGATACTGCATAAACAGCCAGGACGCCAGCACCTCCTGCGGATCCTTTTTATTAAAAATACAGACCGACGGTCCCTGCGAAATCATCTGAGGATTCTGCGGATCAAACTGAGGCACCATCCGCACCTCTGTAGTGAAGCTCTGCACAGCATCCTCACTGATGTCCGAAAGAGGGGCCCCGGTTCCCATCCAGGTTGCCCCGGCCGTGGAATCAATGGCGAACACGCACTGGCCTGCATTCAGAAAGTTGGCAGGATAGCTGGATATTTTGAACGTGGAAAAGGCTCCCGTTCCGGCATGCTCCGCGACCGTTTTGAGAATCTGCGTCGTTTCGTCGTTGAACAGCTCCACGTCCCCTGCTTCCGAAGCATAGCCTGCCTTCTTCTGCCGCAGCATCTGAATCATCATATTGTCCGTGGACTTATAGATGATGGGAATCATCACCTTCTGGCCGTTAAGAGAATAGGTCCCGTCTGCATCCTTCTTCGCGGCAGCCTCTGCCACCTCGAACATATAATCCCAGGTCAGGACCTCCGGAAGCTCATAGCCGAGCTTCTCCACCAGATCGCGGTTGATATATACTGCCTCCGTGGAGCGCATAAACGGAACCGCATAATGCTCTTCTCCGATTCTGCATTCCTCCAGAAACTGAGAAACCATCTCCGACAGCTTCGGACCGTCATAACGGATCTCGCTCCCGCCAAGGCCGTACTTCTCATCTTCAAACAGGTCATCCAGCGGAACCACCTCGTTTGTCCCCGTCATGTACGTTGCAATGTGATCCGGATAGGAGATGCAGACGTTCGGTGTGGTTCCTGTGGACAGATTCGTAATGACGTCGTTGTAGATCTTCGTGTAATCCGTGTACAGCTTCATATTGACGCTGATATTCGGATACAGGGCCTCAAAATCCTGAATGGCCTGATGATAGACTGCCGTCTGGTTCTTGTTCGTATCGTTCTTGGCCCAGAACGTGATGGTAACCGGCTTCGTGTCATCAAAGGACTCCGGTACCGTAAACGCCTGCAGTCCCTGTGAGCCGTGACAGCCGGTCAGCCCCAGACAGCTCCCTGCCAGGATGGCAGAAAGAAAAACTCCGGTCAGTCTTCTGATTCTCTTTTTTCCTGTTCTCATTCTCATGCTCAGCCCTTAATGCCCCCTTGCGACACGCCTTCCATGATTTTCCGATGGAAGATCAGAAACAGCAGAATCAGAGGAATGGAGATCGCGACCACAGCGGCCATCATCGCGGGGATATTCTCGCGTCCGAAACCGTTCTCCCGAAGCTCCTGAATGCCGTTTGATACCAGAAAATACGAAGCGTCATCAGTAATCAGCCGCGGCCACACATAAGAATTCCAGCATTCTATGATCTTCAGAATGGTGATGGTGACGATCGTCGGCTGACAGATTGGGATCATCACCTTCCAAAGGTATTTCAGATCCGAGGTTCCATCCACCTTCGCTGCCTTGTACAGCTCCTCCGGAACCTGCTCGAAGTTTTCCTTCAGCAGATAAATATAGAACACCGAGGTTACACTCGGAAGAATGAGTCCCAGATACGTGTTCCGCAGATTCCAGTCTGTGATTGTGACGAAATTCGTGATGATCACAAGCTCATTCGGGATCATCATCAGAGACAGATACAGCGTAAACAGCAGATTTTTTCCGCGAAAGCGAAGTCTCGCGAACGCATAGGCCGCAAGGATGGTGACAGCCAGCATGATCGCCGTGGTTGCCAGAGTGAAAACAATGGAATTCAGGAAGTACCTACCCAGCGGAACCTGCGTGAAGGCATCTGCATAATTCTGCAGCGTGGGATGCGCCGCATACAGCTTCGGAACATATTCCGCATTATAGGAGCTGTAGCTTTTCAGGGAAGTCAGAATCATCCAGTAAAACGGAAACAAAACAATAACTGCCCATATCGCAAGAAGTGCATACACGACTGCTCTTCCGGCTTTTCTGCCAATACCGGCTTCCCGTCCGGCTTTCTGATGATTGCTCATGAAGCCCCTTCCTCTCTTCCGGTCAGCATAAGATTGATCACGGTAACGGTGAATACAATGGCAAACAAAAGCAGGGACGCAGCAGATGCATAGGACGGATATCCGCCGCTTTCTCCGTACAGCATGTCATATACATAGCCCACAATGGTATTCATGCCTGCCGCATTCAGATTCGTTCCGAAGATTGCAACCTCATCACTGTAGGCCTTGAAGGCTCCGATAAAGCCGGTGATCACCAGATAGGTAATCATAGGCGCAATCATGGGAAGTGTGATCTTATAGAAAATCCGGAAGCTCCTCGTTCCGTCTACCTTTGCCGCCTTGTAGTAGTCCGGATTGACGCCTGCCAGTGCACTGGTCAGAATCAGGATCTTGAAGGGGAGCACGATCCAGACGGTATAGATGCACATCACCAGCATCTTCGCCCAGTAGGGGCCCTCAATAAAATCGACCGGAGTTCCTCCGAAAAAGCGGATCAGAAGATTGATAAAGCCCTCCGAATACGGAGTCTTTTTGAAAAGAATCATGAAGACAAGGCCGACTGCCAGCGTATTCGTGACATATGGCAGAAAAAAGATGGTCTGAAACAAATCCTTGAATCGGGAAATGGAATTCAGCCCCAATGAAATCAAAAGCGCCAGTCCCGTCGAAACGGGAACCGTAATGATGACAATCAGAAAGGTGTTCTGCAGTGCCTGCAGAAAATACGGATCCCGCAGCACATACCGGAAATTATAAAGTCCGACGCCCCAGTAGGTCTGCGCGGCGGAATTGTAGCCCTCCTCCAGTGAATATACAATGACATCAAAAAGCGGGTATACCATGAAGATACCCAGAAAAATCAGTGAAGGAAGAAGATACAGCCATGGCTTCCACTTACCGGTGTTGTTCATTTCTCTTCCACGGCCTCCTCCGTCTCAGTACGCCTGCCTCTGCTCAAATCAATGCGTTCTCCACCTGCAGCATCAAACAGATAAACCTTACCCGGCTTTACGGCAAAGCAAAGCTCCGCTTTCCCGATTTCCATCCGGCTTTCCCCCGGAACAATCGCCCGAAGGGAAGCTCCCGTCATTCCCGGATGCTCCATCACCACACTGGTATCTCGTCCCATTACTTCCACCGACTTCAGACGGCAGCGGAAGGGTCCGTCCTCCTTCAAGATAAAGCCCTCCGGCCGGATCCCGACCATGACCTTCCTGTCTCCTTCGCCTGCAGGCAGTCCTTCGGTTTCAAGAATCCGATCCTCACCCACATAGACACCGTCCTGACGGAGCTCTCCCTCCAGTACATTGATCGGAGGATTTCCGAGGAACTGTGCCACAAAAAGATTTTCCGGATTGTCATAGATTTCCTGCGGCTTCCCGATCTGCTGCAGAACACCGTCCTTCATGACCACCATGCGATCCGAAATGCTCATGGCTTCTTCCTGATCGTGCGTCACGAAAACCGTAGTAATTCCGGTCTCCTGCTGAATACGGCGAATCTCCGCGCGCGTCTGAAGGCGCAGTCTCGCATCCAGGTTTGACAGCGGCTCATCGAGGAGAAGGACCTTGGGCATCTTCACCAGAGCCCTGGCAATCGCAACGCGCTGCTGCTGTCCGCCGGAAAGCTCCCTTGGTCTTCGGTCCAGATACGGTTCAATCTGTACCAGCTTCGCCGCTTCCTCTACCCTGCGGTTCATCTCCTCCTTGCTCAGACGACTGGCGCCGGTAAGGTTCTGCAGCGGGAACAGAATGTTCTTCCGCACACTAAGATGCGGATACAGCGCATAGCTCTGAAACACCATTCCCACGCCGCGAAGCTCCGGCGGAAGATTCGTGACCTCCTCTTCTCCAAAGAAGATATGCCCTTCCGTAGGCTGCTCCAGCCCGCAGATCATATTCAGGGTTGTACTTTTCCCGCAGCCGGACGGTCCGAGAAGACTGACCAGCTCCCCATCAGGAATCTCAAAGCTGAAGTGATCGACAGCCGTCACTTCTTTCTTTTTATGATCACGGTTCGGAAACCTTTTGGTCAGCTCCTTCAGCACAATTTTCATAATCTGTTCTCCCTCGCCGGTTTACAAAACACCCTTCACAAAGATTTCGACTCCGATGGCAATCAGAAGAAGGCCGCCGAAAATCGTTGCCTTATCCGCAAGACGTTCCCCGAATTTTTTTCCGAACTTCAATCCTGCCATGCAGAGAACGAAGGTCGTCACTGCAATCAGAAAGGAACAGACTGCTGCCATCATGGTACCATAATCCGAAATGGTAAAGCCAACGGAAAGCGCATCAATGGAGGTTGCAATTCCCTGCACCATCAATGTCCCAAAACCAAGACAGGCTTCCTGCTTCCTTTGTGCTTCCTCTGCCTCGGCGCTTTTCCCGCTCCGAACACTGCGGATTCCCTCCGCCAGCATTTTCCCCCCGATCAGGGCCAGAAGAAGCAGCGCAATCCACGGAATGAATTTCCGGAACGCCTCAAACTGCTCCGCGACGGCATGAACGCAAAACCATCCGATCATCGGCATGGCAAACTGATACCCCGCATATGTCCCCGCCACCCGGCACATTTTACTGCGCGGCATATGCGGCTCATTCAATCCATTGGCAATGGAAACCGAAAATGCATCCATGGCAAGGCCGGCGCCAAGCAGGATACTGTTCAGTACAAAAACGACATTCATGCTTTACTCCTTCAACTATCTCATAACCCAAAAACAGGCACAGCCTTTCGGCCATGCCTGCTTGTCAGAAATTGTCGCACTCTTCTCCGGAATTAGTCAATTCTAATTCACGCAATTGTCTTTTCACGCACCCTTTTTCCGGATAATGTCATTGTTCAGCGAAGTAACTCTGCTCTCAAACCAGTCTGCGAGCGGATCGACCACATCCCTGTTGGTAAAGCAAATCATATAATTGGTTCGTTCATAAGGAACAAACACGGCCGCCTGCCGTCCAATCAGGAACATCTGCCACTCCTTATGCACGCGCACGCGCCGGTCATCAAGAAGAAACGTAATCCGATCCCTGTGCTCATTGATCGTTTCGCGCACCTTCTTCATATCTTCCGGGTCGATTCGCAGATCCACTCCCGCCTCATGGATTCTGGAATCCATGAAGAACGCTTCCATTCCGTTCTGTGTGGTAAACTCTCTTACATTCAGATTCCGGAAGGTCTGTCCGTAGGAAACAAATTCTTCCTCGTGCATATACTTCCGGACCATTTCATCCGTGGAGCACAGCCATGCACAGGGCCTCGGAGTCAGAAGGTAAACGGGCTCTCTTCCAATCGTCATCCAATTACGATAGAAAAACTGCATGATCGATATATAATCGGTTTCCGTCGATGCAATCTCTTCGCCATCCTTCAGGATATGGTCAAAATTATCCCTGTATGCATTGACAATGCCCGGATCCTGCACCTCAACAATCTGTTTCTCATTGTAGCTGATGAGCAGCATCCCCGTTCCGCCAATGATATAGTACGGAAAAGCAACGGTATTTAACCCCGTCATGGGCTTTCCCAGAGAATATGCATGGAACCGGATCGTTTTCCCCTTCAGATGGAAAAACCAGTCCTTGAATTTCGGATACCTGCCCGCTGCACCTCTCCTGCTGCTCTCTTCCGCAAGCAGCTGAAAAATCTCCGGAGCTTTCTCATTGTCGGGAGCAGAATTCTCCATCGCCTGAAAGACATCCGTCGTTCTTCTGCTGATGGAAGGAAGAAAAAGACGGAAGCGCTCTGCTCCTGCCGCCGTTTCACGTTCCAGAAATGCTGCAATCTGCTGACCCTCTCTGGTGTGTCTTCCTGTAGTCTCCTCCTCGGAAAGAGAATTGAAAAACTGCTTCACATACTGACGGTTCTGATAGGTCTTCGCGTCCACACGCTCCTCTTCATAGCAGTCAATCAGCTTGCCATAGGTTGCCGCATCCGGATGAATATACTCGCAAATCCGCTCGATCAGATCCTCCGTGGCAACCCGGTTTCCCCGAAGGATCTGATAAAACGTTGACCGGTCAATGCCGGTTTCTCTGATGACATAATTCTTGGACTCACTGGCCTGGCTTAACAGGTCAGAAAGCATGCTCCCCACACTCACTCGTCAGTACCTCTCAGCAAAATTTCTTTTCCCGTTCTTTATGAGCAATACCAGTTTTTTACCCCCCCCCGATGATTTTCAAAAAAATCATCGATTTCACATCTGCAGACAATTGTGCCAAGGGAAATGATTAAGTTATTCTAGCATTAAAATGCACGCACGCAGAGTGGCAAGCACAGTGTCGCTATTTGCCACTGCTCACCGGACAACGACCTTTTTTATCACACAGTTTTCACCCTTTCTGAATATAATTCGAACTATTGATTTCGTTACTTAAGCAAAAAAGCGAATCAAAGGAAAGTAATTTTCCTCGATTCGCCCTCTTTTTATGTGTTTTTTCAGATTCTTCGATCGTCCTTCACCGCTCTTGCGATGGAAACCGCTGCGTTATAGAACGGAATCAGCGTTGCCTGCGTGGCATGATACAGGTCCGATTTGCCGGGCCATACCGTGTTCAGCACCTGATTATTGCGGTCCAGCTGATGGTACCAGGAGCCATGCTCGTGGTCCATCACCTTCTCATCCAGATATTTCATGAACCAGCTGTAATAATCCGCATAAATCGCTTTGCCGGTCACCTGGTAAAGCGAAGCGGAGGTATTGATGGCCTCTGCCAGCGTCCAGTGCATTCTGTCATGAACCACAGGCTTCCCGTTCCAGTCGGTGGTATAGACAATTCCGGGCGCTCCGTCTGTATCCCAGGCATCCAGTGCCGCGCGGTTGAACAGGTTCTCAGCAGCCTCCACATACGGCGCTGCCTGTTCGGAAACAGCTCCATTCTCCGCGCAGGGATACATGGACAGCGCCCACTGTGTAATCAGCCTCGCCCATTCAATGCCGTGTCCCGGGGTTGCCCCGTAAGGCTTGAACGGATCATCCGGCTTGTCCTTGTTGCATTCAAGATCTGCCGTCCAGTCACTCCTGTAGTGCTCCGGAATTCTCCAGCTGTTGGAGGAGGCCCAGCCGATCACGTGGTCAATGATTCTTCCTGCCCGCACGCGGTAATCTTGCTTTCCGGCCGCATCCGCAGCTGCCAGAAAAGCCTCTACCGTATGCATATTCGCGTTCAGTCCCCGATAAGGATCCAGCTCCGTAAATTCTGTATTCCAGGTGTCTGCAGAGAGTCCGAGTTCCTCGTTCCAGAAGTACTTGTCATATACCGCCGCAGCCTTTTCAAACAGCTCCTTCGCCGCGGGTCTTCCCGCAAGCATTCCGCTGGTTGCCGCAAGAATCACAAAGGCATGTGCATAGCACTGCTTCGGTCCCATGGGCTTTCCATCCGCCGTCACAGCCGCATACCAGCCGTCATGTTCCTTATCATGCAGTTCTCCGAGAAGGCCCTTCAGACCTGCATCTGCAAGCTCTTCGCTTCCCGGGTGTCCCAGAAGAGTTCCAAGGCTGTACACATGCACCATACGTGCGGTAATCCAGGTCTCGCGATTCCTCTCCTTCCACGGTGTGCCGTCATCTCCAAGCCAGTAAGAGCCGCCCTCCGGCGATGGAAACTTATGTCCGAATGTCAGGAGATTCTCCCTTGCCTCCTGCAAAAATGTCCTGTTTTCTTCTGTGCCAATCTGATATTTCCGGTTCATCTTTCTTCTGCCTCCCCTTTGCGCAGCAAATCTTATCCCCTTAGAATTTCCGCCTCTGCGAGATTACTGTGTCTTTCTCCATTGTTGCACACTTCACCGGGATTTACTATTGTTTAATCCCGTTTAATTTATTTTAATTTCAGGCGGATGATCGCTGCTGTTTCTGCCTTTTCCCAGTCTGCAGGCCGCATGGTTTTTCATCACAGGCCATTTTTCCAGAACATCCAGAAACGCCGTTTCCACATCCGCCGGCCCATCCTTACGCGGATCACGCTCCGCTGTACTGCTCGTACTGATTATTTTGCATAGGAGATGCAGGTATCCTGGAAGGTCTGCAGTGCTGCCATCAGGTCCTCATCGCTGGACTTCTCATTCAGTGTTCCGGTGATGATATCATCGCCAAGGCCGGTTGCCAGTGTCCAGTAATCTCCGGGATACTGACCCTGCGGCTTGTTTCTGAGGAGCTGCTCATTCAGTGCACTCAGAGCCTCGTCTGCCTGAACCTCATCCGACTGCTGTGCTTCCAGATTGGACGGTCCCCAGCCGATTGCCTCGTAGCGTGCAAGCTGTACTTCTCCGCTGGAGAGATATGCTGCAAGAGCATCGCAGACGGCGAGCTTGTTCTCATCCTCCTGCGGCTTTACGCCGAGAAGCTTGTAGCCGGAGAAGCCGGACATCTGATAGGTCTTTCCATCCGATCCCTGGAAGGACGGCAGCGGAGTGCAGCCATAGTTGTCACCGAATACTTCCTTCACGATTGTAGCATCCCAGGTTCCGTCAACAATGGCGCCAATCGTTGTTGCCTCACCGGCAGCAGAACCGTTTACAAAGGCAGAAGAGCTGCTCAGACGAATCATTTCCTTCAGAGCTACCAGGCCCTGGTCAGAAGCGTAATTTACGTTTGCACTGGTGAAGTTTCCGGCATCATCGGTTTCATAGGAAAGGTCGCAGCCTGTGCCGAAGAAGAACGCGGTCTGATACCAGCCGGAGTTGATTTCCATATAGATATTCTTTCCTGCCTTTTCGCAGTCCGCAATGATCGCATCAAGATCGGTGGGATCGGTGACAACGCTCTTGTCATAGTACATGAAATAGCCATTGTCAGAAGTCAGAGGATATGCATACAGAGTGGATCCAACGGTTGCCGCGCCGACAGCGCCTTCGTCGTTGTCTGCCTCTACCGCAGCAACGTTCTCGGGGGCAACCTCCTCCAGAGCGCCTGCTGCCACAAAACGAGCGATCTGATCCTGTACAAAGGTATAGACATCGCCGCCTGCTTTCACGTCTGTGATGACATTGGAAGCAGCATCTCCCTCACCGACTGCCTCTACCGTAAAGGTTGCATTTGCAACGCCTGGGTTTGCTTCCTGGAACTTCGCAATCTGTTCCTGCGTGAAGCTCACTGCATTATCCGCAACCCATACCTTAATGTCTCCGTCATAGTCAAGCTCTGCAGGAGCTGCATCCGCCTCTTCCGTGGTGTCCTCTGCAGTATCTTCTGCCGCAGCCGAAGCTGCCGGTGCGGAAGAATTTCCGCATCCTGCGAGCATTGCGGAAGCAAGCGCGCCTGCCATCAGTACAGAAACAATCCTCTTTTTCATTTGACCCTCCTAGGTTATCGCTTATTTCCAGCACTATTACCACCAATCGTTTCCTGTGACTTCAGAAGAACACAAAAATCTCGGGGCAGAATCCTTCTCGCCCCGGGAACATCCCAACATAATTCTATGTACTTTGCAGTCTTACTCTTCTGTATACTGCGCAAACAGCTCTGCCAGTCGTCCGATCATTTCATTTCCGCCCGCCTGATAGGAGTACACAGACAGCACAAACGGCGTGTCTGCAAAAACAATCCCCGCATTGTGGTTATATCCATCCCGCAGCCCGTATTTCTGCGCAATGGTAACTCCCGGGAGATAGGTCCGGAAGTACTCCCCCGGCTGCGCAGCCTCCAGATAACGCAGCGCATCCGGATACTCATTCTGATGCTGGTACAGATAGGCCGCACAGTCCATCATCATCCTTGCACAGAAATAATTGTGATGATAATAGCTGTTGTCAATCTCTGCATCGGTAAGTGTGAAGTATCTTCTCATATTCTGCTTCACAACATCATAGCTGCCCAGATTGTCCATCATGGCTTCCGACAAATCATTATTCGAGAATTCCAGGCTCTGATGATGACATTCCGACAGCGGTGTCTGTGTCCCGGGAAGGATGGTATCCCCGGTAATCTGACCGGAAGCCTCCATGTCATAATAAAGAAGATTCAAAGGGAACTTATAGGTACTGCAGGCATCCCATTGCTTCAGCTCGTTGTAATAGAACACCTCTCCCGTTACAAGGTTCTGATAGGCCACTGCGAAATTTCCGCTGTTTAACCCTCTGTCCTTCATAAACGCAGATACCAGCTCCTTTGCCTTTTTCGTTCCGGTCATGCTCCCGTCAATTCCGGAAACCTCCGAGACCTGGACTTCAGCGTTCTCTTCCAGCTCCCCGGAAAGCGCATCATCATTTTCTTCCTGCTCTTCTGCGTTCTCCGTTCCGGCCTCGGTATCGTTCTCTGTCGGCTTCTCCGTTTCCGGAATTGTCTCCCAGGAGGAAACGGTCTCCGTTTCCTCCGATTCTCCCTGGGAAGAAACGGCTGCACCGCAGCCTGTCAGTCCCAGAAGAAGCAGCAGAATCCCTGCTGCCACAATTGGTTTCTTTCCTGTCATTCTGTCTCCGAATTCACGATGTTGCGGATTTCTCTGGTCAACCGGTCTGTACCATAGTCCTTTTTATTTATCATAAGAAGGATCGTCTGATGCACCTGCGGATCGTTGGCAAAATACACGCCAAGCCAGCCGTCCCATCCGTATTCTCCCTTATGTCCGATGGTCACTGCCTGATCCGGATCCACCATGACACGGTTCAGATTGGCATAGGTGTGTCCGGCAAGTCCTACCCAGGAATCAAAGCCCTTCTGCTGACAGGAGCTCAGCTTTCCTGATGAGAAGAAGCGTACGGTTCCCGGACGAAGAACCTGTTTCCCATTCTCTGCCTTTCCATGATTCATCAGCATTCCCGTAAACTTCCGATAATCATCCAGTGTCGAGAACAAGCCGGCACCGCCCGATTCGAAAGGATTGGCTCCGCCGTCATTGCGGATTGCAAGATGATTCCCCGTG
>HF986569.1:76433-80144 GCA_000431495.1 Firmicutes bacterium CAG:791
GAACGAGCTCTTCCCCCGGCTGATCCTCACGGTTCATGTATGCCGTCACCAGGCGGCTCTTCTTTTCCTCCGGAATATAAAATGCCGTATCCTCCATCCCGACCGGATCCAGAATGCTCTCCTTCAGATACTCGCCAAAGCTCATTCCGGTGATTTTCTCGATGACTGCACCCAGGATATCTGCGGAAACACTGTAGTTCCAGCTGCTGCCAGGCGCAAACAAAAGCGCACATTCGCCGATTCTCTCCGCAAACTCCTGCGTAGTCATGGCATTGTCTGTTCCGAGACGCCGGATGGCATCCTCGTATATCGCACCGGTTTCCTTCCCGGGGCGGGTCACGTCATCCGGATATACAAGGCCGGATGTCATGTTCAGAAGATCACGGACGCGCATCGGTGAATCTGCAGACACCGGACGAAGAGCTCCTCCCGGCGTCATATAGTACTGCTTCCGGTAAGTCGGCAGATAGCGGAATACCGGATCCTGCAGATCCACATAGCCATCCTCAATCAGCTTCATCGCCGCAGCTGCCGTCACCGGCTTTGACATCGAATACATCCGGTACATGCTGTCTCTCGCAATCGGTTTTTCCGCCTCGCGGTCTGCATATCCGCTCTCCAGATACAGCTTCTCCTCCCCGTTCCGAATGAGGCAGAAGGTGCATCCTGCCACCTCGTTTTCGTCTACTGCACGGTCCATACAATTCTGCAAAACTTCTTTGATTTCTATCACTGACATATTCCCCTCCTGTTTCCACAGCCTCCTGCGATCATCGTCTTTTGTTCTTCCCTCTCTCCTGTACACACGGAAAACAGATCCGCCATCATTGCATCCCCTTCAGAAAGTGCTATGATAGGTACGGTTTGAAAGCTGTCTGTTCCTATTATATGCAGGATTCTTCCAACATGGAAGAAACAGCTCGTTTTACTTTTTTCTTACAAAAGGGGAGAGAGGAATACTATGGATTCTTTGGAATTGTGCAGAGAGCTCGCCATCATCATTGTGGCGGCTAAATTTTTCGGCCTGGTCGCACGCAAGCTTCGTGCGCCGCAGGTAGCCGGTGAGATTGTCGCAGGTCTCCTGATTGGTCCCAGCGTCCTGAACCTGGTGCAGTCTTCCGACTTTATGTCGGCACTTGCAGAAATCGGCGTCATTCTTCTGATGTTCTCCGCAGGACTCGGAACCAACCTTCAGGATCTGAAGCGGACCGGCGCGAGAGCCTTCCTGATTGCCTGTGCAGGCGTGTTTATCCCGCTGATCTGCGGTGCCATCCTGTATATGAGCTTTTACGGCTTTGCCTCTGTTGGAACAGAAGAATTCTACAAGGCGATCTTTATCGGTACAATTCTTACGGCAACCAGTGTCAGCATCACGGTACAGGCACTGAAAGAATTAGGAAAGCTTAATGGCGAAGTGGGACAGACCATTCTTTCCGCTGCCATCATCGATGATGTCATCGGTATTCTTGTTCTGACCATTGTCATCGGCTTCAAGGATCCCTCCACCAATTTCGGAAAGGTCCTGATGGATACGGGACTGTTCTTCGTTTTCGCCGTTGGTGCCGGCATCCTGATCAACAAGGTCTTTCAGTGGGTGGACACCCGCTGGCCGCACACGCAGCGAATCCCGATTCTTGCACTGGCACTGGCATTCTCATTTTCTTATATTGCGGAGCACTTCTTCGGCGTTGCAGACATCACCGGTGCCTACTGTGCCGGTGTTATCCTCTGCACCCTTGGGGATTCCTCCTACATCAATCGCAAGACAGACATCCAGTCCTACATGCTGTTCGGGCCGATCTTCTTCGCCTCCATCGGACTGCAGACCAATATCCGCGAGCTGAATACAACAATTCTCGTATTCTCCGTATTCTTCGTTCTTGTCGGTATGCTCTCCAAGATTATCGGCTGCGCCGGCATGTCCAAGCTCCTGCATTTCTCCAACAACGATGCATTGAAGATCGGCTGCGGCATGATGACACGCGGCGAGGTTGCTCTGATCGTTGCACAGCGTGGATTAAAGATCGGTCTTCTTCATGAAACCTTCTTCACAGCCGTCATTCTCCTGATTATTGTAAGCTCCATCATTACTCCGATCATTCTGAAGGTACTGTACTCCAGGGATCCTGTGGACGATCCGCTTCCCGGTGAAACAGCATAAAACCTTGTTCCTGATCGGCCGGACATGGACGTATCGAATGCTCCGCCGGGATCCACCAGAAGAGAGAAAAGCAGGCGTCAGCGATTTCTTTTCGCTGACGCCTGCTATTTTTTTCCATATTCTTCAGATTACGCTTCCGCATTCTCGAACGCGTCCGGAATATCCGGAATCAGCTCCACATAAATCTGCTCAAATTCTCCGCGCAGCTCTTCGCGGATCTTTCCCCGAATGGCCGCCCAGTGACGAACATCAATCATTCCGGTCACAACATCAGGACTGACGTATACCTCAATCCACACCTTTCTTCCGGTCTGAATCACATCCAGAAACGAGCAGCTGCAAGGATATTCCTTCATCACTCCGTCCACCGCGTTTCGAATCGTGGTCATGGACGCTTCATCCGGAGCAAACAATACCAGCTCACGAAAGCCGTGAAAAATCGATGTCACAGGCTCGCGAATCAGAACGCAGGCCATGATAATCGCAACCGCAGAATCCAGATACGGAACAATCACCTCTGCCGGCGTATTCTTCAGAATCAGCTGTGAAAAGAATGCAAGTGCAACACCCATACTGCTGACAGCATCCTGCTTCCACAGATAGACCTCCGCCTCGATCGTCGGAGAATTAAACTTTCTGGAAAGATACTTCAGTGCCAGCAAAACAAGAAGACACAGAAAACCAATCAGCATCTCGTACACAGCAACGCCGTTGAAATCTACTGTATGGCCGCCTTCCAGTATAACTCCTATATTCGCGCCGATCATGGAAATGATGACGAACAGAAGAATCCCGTATTTCACAATCAGAAAGACCGATTCAAGCTGTGAATATCCATACGGATGCTTCTCCGTGACCGGCTTGTACAAAAGCGGTACCAGAACGAGAAAGGGTCCCAGCAGAATCAGATCCGCAATGTCGAAGATTCCATCCATCAGAATCGAATAGGAATGAAATACGACTGCCATTGCGACTTCGGTAATGGTAAAAAACGTACTGCACAGAAACGAAAATCGAAGAATTCTCTCTTCCTGCTGTTCCCTGCTTGTAATCGTGCGCTGCTGCGCCGGCATATTATCTCCTCTTTTCCGAATAAATTCTAGGTACCCGCTTGCCAAGGTCACAGGCAAATTCATAGTTGAATCTTCCTGAAATCCTTCCAAGCTCCTCCAGTGTAATCGTTTCCGTTCCGTCCGTACCGACCAGAGTCACCGGATCGCCCTCCCGGACGTCCGGAAGCCCGGTCACATCCACCATAAACTGATCCATACAGACTCTTCCAAGGATTGGAGCTCTCTTTCCGCGAATCAGAACCTCGCCCTTGTTCGAGAGCCCTCTTGCATAACCATC
Organism: Firmicutes bacterium CAG:791; assembly: GCA_000431495.1. Lineage (GTDB taxonomy): Bacteria > Bacillota > Clostridia > Lachnospirales > Lachnospiraceae > CAG-791. The sequence goes on from HF986569.1 coordinate 79,945, forward strand.
GCCGTATCCAACCGGGATGGTTGCGATTCTGGTTTCCTTTTCGGTGACAAACGTTCCGCCATAACTTACTGCGGTTCCCGCAGGAACCGTCTTGACATATACAACATGAGAATGGAGCGAAAGGAGCGGCCGCAGCGGCACGATATCCTTCGGCACTTCCTCGGACGGCCACAGCCCGTACAGCGTAATTCCGGCACGGA
>HF986569.1:80249-90347 GCA_000431495.1 Firmicutes bacterium CAG:791
CCCAGCTCCTTCTCGATGCGCCCGCAGAACTCCGTAAACTCTCTGATCTGCCGGAAGGTATTCTCCGGAGCCGTTTCATCTGCCTTGGAGAAATGCGTAAAGATGCCTTCTACCTCAATTTCTTCTGTTTCCAGCGCCTTCTTTACAAAGGAAAGCCCGCTGCCATCCGGCCGGATTCCGATTCTTGCCATCGCCGTATCCACCGCGATGTGTACCTTGATCCGCTTGCCGGCCTTTCCTGCAGCAAGAGAGAGCTCCTCCAGCATATCCTCCCGGAAGCAGGCGGGCCGGATTTCCTTCTGCGCCAGCCCTTCATAACAATACGGAAAAACATAACCGAGAATCAGAATCGGCTTCTTCATGCCGCCGTCCCGAAGCTCACAAGCCTCCTCGTACGTTGCTACCGCATAGCCCCAGAGATAATCAAGCGGCTCCAGCTTCTCTGCGATTCGAAGTGCACCATGTCCGTACCCGTCCGTCTTGATGACTGCTGCCATCTTTGTTCCGGGCTTCAGATTCTGATGCATTCTTTCCATATTATACAGGGCGGCGTCCAGATCGACCTCCGCCCATACTCTGTCGTAATGCTCTGCTTCTGTAAAGCTCATATTTTCCGTCTTTCTTCAAAATCACTGCCGAAAGCGGCCTATCTGTATGCCATTATACCGCAAATAGCCGTTTTAATTTTCCCCTGATACACATTTTATCAGAGCTGTCAGGATTTCGGCCTCTTCTCCATGGGAATATCCGTCCACATGCGCAATTCTTTCGTGCGTCACGCCGTCCACGCTGCCGATTTCAACGGTCTTTTCAATAAATTCCATGGTTTTCCGGTCCACCGGCTCTTCATCGATCACCGAGTAAATCTTCCTTCCTGTCAGCAGCTGAAGAGCCGCTGCGATTCCATAGGCCCCCCAGTTGGAGACGCTGGCTGTTACAAGAAGATCCGTCCGCACCTTGCAGGGAACCAAGGACAGCTCCTTTTCAATGACATCCGCAAGATTTCCCATGCCGATTTCATTCCCGCCGTCACCAACGCCGATGGTTGGAATCCGCTTTCCGTCCTCCTCTGCATCCGGTCCAAACAGCTCGAAGATACGATCCACCGGTGCAGTATGCTCACGGATGCTGATTCCACGCATGTTTGCATAATCATTTTCCGTGTTCTTTCCGCAGCGCTCGATGGAAATCATGCCGACCGGCTGATACTTCTTTACCACAGCATTGCATGCGTCATCATCTGCATCCATCGGCAGGTATTCGGTTTCAATCCCCTCCGGTTCAAAGAAGCCCTTACAGAAGGAATCTGTTACAATAACCGGATGGTAGCCAAGCGCCGCGAGAGCTTTTGCACATACCATGGTGCCTGCAGGTCCGTCGGTCTCTGCATAGCCCGCCACATAAAAGCCGGTTGTGAGAAGAACCGTTCCCTTCTCCCAGGACAGAATCTCTCTTGCCGCACTCTCACAAAGCCCGCTCTTCTGATGCTCTCTCAGAATGTGCATTCCGCGCTGTGTATGTCTGAGAACAATTTCGTCGATCTTCTCATACTCATTCATTTTATTCACCTCTTCCATCTCTTCCGCTTTTTCCTGTCTGTTCTCTTTCTCAGGACGGAATCAGGCAAGAATCTCCTTCATCGAAACAACCGTGACACCCTCAGCTTCCAGCGCCGCACGAATTTTCTGAGAGAACAGAACCGCCTTCGGATTGTCTCCGTGCAGACAGATGGAGTCCGGTATCACCTCAATTTCTTTTCCGGTAATTGCAGTGACCTTATGATCCCTGACCATGGAAATCACCCGCCGGATGGCCTCTTCTTCATCTGTAATCACCGCCCCCTCTTTCGAGCGGGCAACCAGAGAGCCATCCTCCTCATAAGCGCGATCCGCAAATACTTCCTTTGCGTACGGAAGTCCTGCTCTTTTTGCTGCTTCGATCAGCTGTGAGCCGGAAAGTCCCAGCAGAATCAAGGTCGGATCCACCGACTTGATTCCCTCACAGATGGCATCTGCCATCACAGGGTCCTTTCCTGCCATGTTGTACATGGCACCGTGAGGTTTGACATGCTGAAGCGGAACACCTGCTGCCGTACAGAACGCCTTCAGCGCACCAACCTGATATATGATCATGGCCTTCAGCTCTTCTGCAGATACCTTCATATTCCGACGGCCGAAGCCAACCAGATCCGGAAAGCCCGGGTGCGCACCGACTGCCACGCCGGCCGCTTTGCAGGCGGCCACTGTTTTCTCCATTACCACCGGATCCGACGCATGAAAGCCGCAGGCAACATTGGCAGAAGTAATGTGGGAAACCACTTCTGCATCCATTCCGATCTTATAGTTGCCAAAGCTCTCTCCCATATCGCAGTTCAAATCTATTTTCATAGCATCCTCTTTTCTTTTACATCTTCAGTACTTCAGATTTACGTTCTTCACATCGGTAATGAACATATGTCCCGGCGCATGTGTGATCACATAATCCGGCTTCGACTGCATGATCACGTTCTGCGGTGTTACCCCGCACGGCCAGAAGACGGGAACCTCCCCTTCCCGGATTGTCACCCGGTCGCCGTAATCCGGATGATCCAGATCTGCAATTCCAATATGAGACGGATCTCCGATATGGATCGGCGCACCGTGAACCTTCGGCATGGCACCGGTAATCAGAACCGCCTTCGGAACCAGCTCATATGGAATCGGCCGCATGGAAACCACCATATTTCCATGAAAAATACCTGCAGACCTGCAGGGAATGTTCGTATTATACATCGGAACATTGCAGCCTTCCTCGATCTGCCTCACCGGAACATCCGCGGCGAGAAGATCACCTTCAAAGGAAAAGCTGCAGCCGATCAGGAAGCTGACAAGATCATCTCTCCAGTAAGGAGATGCATCCTCCACCTCTCTGGTCAGAATTCCCTTTTCATAAATGCGGTAGCGCGGAATGTCCGTTGCAATGTCCGCATTGTCCGCAATTTCATGAAGCTGTCTGCTTCCGGTATCACTCACCTCCAGAAGAGGGCAGGCTCTTGGATTTCGCTGTGCAAACAGCAGAAAATCATAAGCGATTTCACGAGGCAGCGCCACCAGGTTTGCCTGTGCATAGCCCTGACACATTCCGGAAGTCTGTCCGCTCATTTCTCCGCTTCGGATTTTTGCTCTCACCTCTGAGGGCAGCATTGTTGTATAGTCCATATTCTCTCCTCGTATTTTTCATAATCAGAAAAGAAAGATTCCACCGGCTGATGCCGGAGGAATCTTTCCATCTTGTCTGAACCTCGGCTCAGCTTAGTTGGTTGCCTCTTCGAATTCCTCATACAGATGACTGCGAAGATCCTCCAGCATTTCCGGAGCCTTTCCTCCGACCGGCTGACCGTCCAGCGTATTGCAGTGCATGCAGAGCTTACTGGAGCTGGTAACAAGAATCTCATCCGCCTTCCGCAGAGTATCCAGATCGTACGGTGTCTCACTGACCGCATAGCCAAGCTTCTTGCACATGCGGATCAGGTGAGCTCTTGCAATACCGGGAAGAATCAGCTCATCGGTCGGTGCGGTAAAAAGTTTGCCGTCCTTGATGATGTGTACGTTGCTGTGTGCACATTCTGTAACACGATTGTTCATGTTCTTGCGGTACAGAATCGTTTCCACACAGTCTGCTTCCTTTGCATGCTCTGCTGCCACACAGGAAGGAATCAGATTCAGTGTCTTGATATTGCAGTGATAAAAACGGGTATCCGGCTCTGTGATACAGCGGATCGGAGCCTTTCCATCTCCGATTTCAGCAGGGGTGAGCATCACCCACAGGTTTGCCGGGCCTTCCGGATATACATGATTGCGCAGTCCGCTTCCTCTTGTTACCTGATAGTAAACAAACAGATTTCCGGTATCCATCTTTCTGACCAGATCATTCAGAAGAGCCTTCAGCTCATCCTTGCTGACCGGAATCTTAATGTCCAGGAGAGCTGCGCTGTTAAAGAAACGATCCACGTGCTCATCCATTGCAAAAATGTGATAATTCCGGCACGGACCTGCATCATAAACACCATCTCCGAACCAGTGTACACGATCGGTCATCGGAATTGACATGTTCTCGATCTCATCATATTTTCCGTTATAATATCCAAGTGTCTTCATTTTCGCTCTCCTTCTGCCTTGTACAAAAAAACGCCAGACGGAATTCCTTTCCATCCGGCGTCCTTGCCTCGTTACAAAACTAAATTCATTATAATTCTACGTTTCTTCCTGTCAACCACCCATTTTCAAAAATACTTCAAAGCTTCCGTGGATGTTAACCGATCAGCTTCAGCGAACCCCGCCATGACGGTAGTAGTAATTGTACTTCTGGAACCTGTATCGTCTTCTCCCGCCGGTTCCAGACGATCCTCCTGTTCTCACTGTCAGTGCAAGGGGCTTTGATCTCCTGCGCTCCTCCGGATGAAGGTACAGATACTGCGCTTCTTCCACTGAAATTCTGCAGAATTTTACCCGATCCTCCGGCCGCAGCTGCGCAAGCTTCGGAAGATCGAAGGAGCAAACCGTTCCGATCTTCGCATACCCTCCGGTTGTCTGATGATCTGCCATCATTACAATTGGCATTCCGCTTTTGGTAATCTGAATGGATCCGAAGGCGATTCCGTCGGAAACAATGTCTGTCCCGTGCAGACTCTCCACCGGTGCTCCGTTCAGTCGGATTCCCATACGGTCACTTTCTGCGGATACCGTATAGCTTTCCCGGAAAAACTGATCCCGCGCTTCCCCGGAAAACCAGTCTGCCTGCGGTCCTTCCACAACGCGTACCTCCACGGAGCGTTCGTACTTTACAGGTTTTTCTTTCGGAATGCGTGCGTTTTCTTTCTCCACGTGTTCTCCTGTTTCCGGTTTTTCCGTCTCCAGAACATCCCCCGCCTTCAGCGCACGTCCCTGGAGTCCTCCAAGGCAACACTTTACATCCGTGGATCTGCTTCCCATGACGGACGGGACATCGATTCCTCCGGATACCGCCAGATAGGCTCGGCATCCATTCTGCGCCATCCCCATCGAAAGCCTTTGTCCGTTTCGAACCGGAATCCGTACGTATCTTTCTGCGGGCATGTCATCAAGCCTTGCCTTCATGTCCGCTCCCGTCAGAACGATCATGCCGTCTCCATCAAAAACTGCGGTCATTCCCATCAGTGTCATTTCCAGTACAGCAGCATTTTCCGGATTCCCGGCAATCCGGTTTGCAGCCAGAAAGCTGTCCATATCCATTGCACCGGCAGTCCGGACGCCATATTCCATATATCCGTATCTTCCCTGATCCTGAACGGTAGTCAGAACCCCGGGCATTTCCACCATTATTTTCATTGCGGTTCCTCTCTCAGAAGCTTGTTCCCTGTCTTTTGCAGTGTCTTTTCTGTCTGTATCCCTGCTACTCACGGATTACTTCTGTGTGATAGGTACCTTTCCTGACATCCTCTTCGAGTTCCCGATACTCCTGCTCCGAAATCGGAAGAAAACGAATATATTCTCCTGCGCTGCACAAAATCGGCTTTTCTGCAGCCGGATCATAAAACTTCACCGGTGTAGATCCGACGAGGCGCCAGCCTCCGGGAGAGGCAATCGGATAAACCCCCGTCTGACTGCCCCCGATTCCGACACTTCCTGCAGGAATTGCAACTCTCGGAACATCCAGTCTTGGTGCCGCAATTCTCTCATCCATTCCTCCAAGATACACGAAGCCGGGCAGAAATCCGAGCATATAAATCTTATAATCTGTCCCGGAATGAATGGTTATGATTTCCTTCTCCGAAAGACCCGTCAAAGCCTCCATGCCCTTGAGATCTTCTCCGTATGCTCCTCCATAGCAGCAGGGAATCAGACGAACCAGCTTTTCTTTTGTCGTTGAAATTTCCCGGTTCCCTTCTGCCCCGGCCTTCTCAATTCTTCCGGAAAGTTGCTCATACGTCAACTGCGCTGGGTCATAGCGCACAAGAAGTGCGCGATATGTCGGAAGAAGCTCCAGAATTCCGGGAATACACGCCTTCTGCAGGCTCTGCTGCAGACACATGACCTGATCGTTGACTTCCTCCGAAATTACATTTCCAAAATCAACGGATAATGACATTTCTCCTACCGGATAGATTTTCATTGGTTCCTTTCCTGCCTTATCCTTCTGGCGGCATCACCTCTTCATCCATCTGCGTGTTCTGCAATATTTCTTCCGGACAGTATACACCACATCACTGTGCTGTGCTACCTCGTTAAAGAATTTTGAAATTCAATTTTCCCCTGCATCCAGATGACACCGCGAAATCTCCGCCCGACAGCCGGTTCTCCATAAAGATCCTTCTGATTAATTGCAATATCCATACACAACCCGTTGCAATTCACGGTAAGGACATAAATTTCTTCCTGTGTTTTCCGGTTCTTTCGAAGATTTACCTTCCCGATTTCTCCTAATATAGTGTACAGCTCACACTCTGCTCCATACGGCATCAGATAGTGATCCACAATCGAATACACATCTTCATACTGGAGGTGAGAAACCGCATTTGCATACAAATCGACTTCCTGCATCGTGAGCTTCTTTGCTGCAAGGTCATCCCCGTTTTTTGCAGCATTCATCCATTGAATTCGCTGTTCTTCATAATCAGCCTTTCTCCTCAGATCCGCATCGGTCTTGTAGATTGGAAGAAGGATGGTTCCCTCCAGAGAAAGTGCTGTCAGAGAAACTGCTGCTCCTTTTAACGGTTCAAAGCTTGTATGCACATTCTTCCGATATTCGATGGCATTCCGAACCCGGAAAATCAAGGTCACCCCAACCCGCAGATCATCGCAGATTCCCGCAAAGGAGTCGTTGTCCACGCGTGATTCCACGGACAGTTCTTCCGCAGTACTGATTTGCCCGGAATTCACATACGGATAGAGATATTCTGTATAAAACTGATCACCCTCATCGAACCGTCCGCATACTGCAATCCCAAAGTCCTCTCCCAATTCAATATCAAACTGAGCCAGCAGCGCATTTTCGTCATGATCATCCGTTGTATAAGCGCGGTGCGAGGGATTTGAAATTCCTCTCTCTATCAATCTGCTGATTTCATCACGTTTCGGCGGCTTTGAGAAACCGATCGCACGCATGTATTTGTTCACTCTGCTACTCACTCCTGTCATTTTCAAAAAATCCTCACCCAAAGCAGTCACTTCAGGTGAGGATCATTCTAAACACTTCTTACATTGTTGTCAAAAGCATGATAAACGCCATAATATCAGCAGATAAATCAATCGTGCAGAGGAGTCAGCACGGTCTTTCCGCCCATATACATCTGCAGCGGCTTCGGGATGGAAACCGAGCCATCCTCATGCAGATTGTTCTCAAGAAAAGCAATCAGCATTCTCGGAGTTGCCACACAGGTGTTGTTCAGGGTATGTGCCAGATACAGCTTTCCATCCGCACCCTTGATGCGAATGCGGAGACGTCTTGCCTGTGCATCACCCAGATTCGAGCAGGATCCAACCTCAAAATACTTCTTCTGACGAGGAGACCATGCTTCCACATCACATGACTTTACCTTCAGATCTGCAAGATCTCCGGAGCAGCACTCCAGCTGACGAACCGGTATGTCCATGCTGCGGAAGAAATCTACTGTATTCTTCCAGAGCTTCTCATACCACATCATCGAATCCTCCGGCTTGCAGACAACAATCATCTCCTGCTTCTCAAACTGATGAATGCGGTATACACCTCTCTCCTCGATTCCGTGTGCTCCTTTTTCCTTGCGGAAGCACGGAGAATAAGAGGTTAAGGTCTTCGGAAGTGTCTCCTCCGGAATAATCTGATCAATAAAGGAGCCGATCATGGAATGCTCGGAGGTTCCGATCAGGTACAGATCCTCTCCCTCGATCTTATACATCATGGCATCCATTTCTGCGAAGCTCATAACACCGTCTACGACTGCGGAGCGGATCATGAACGGAGGAACATAATAGGTGAATCCGCGATCGATCATGAAATCTCTTGCGTAGGAGAGGATTGCGGAATGCAGCCTTGCAATGTCGCCCTTCAGATAATAGAAGCCATTTCCCGCGACACGCCCTGCTGCTTCGAAATCAACGCCGTCAAAGCGAGCCATGATATCGGTGTGATACGGAATCGGGAAATCCGGAACAACCGGCTCGCCGAATCTCTGAAGCTCTACGTTCTCAGAGTCATCCTTACCAATCGGAACCGAAGGATCGATGATGTTCGGAATGGTCATCATATCCTTGTGTACCGTCTCCGAGGCGGTCTTCTGAATCTCATCAAGCTCCTTCAGACGGGAATCATCTGCAATTTCCTCCTTCAGCTTCATGGCCTCTTCTTTCTTTCCCTGGGCCATCAATGCACCGATCTGCTTGGATGCCTTTTTCTTATTGGCACGGATTTCATCCGCTTCCTGCTGTGCCTTACGTGCGATTGCATCATTTTCAATGACCTCATCGACCAGCGGAAGCTTATCATCCTGGAATTTCTTGCGGATGTTCTCTTTTACTGCCTCCGGATTTTCTCTCAGAAACTTAATATCAATCATTTTTTTCTCCTTCTCCCGCCTCATGCGGATTTACATGCTGCTATTATAGCTTAACTGTTGCCGTTGTTCCGATTTTTCTTCACCGGTTTTTCTTTCTTCCTGCCATCTGTCCCTTCTCCAGGGCGATATCCATGGCCCGCTGCTCCTCTTCAGTAAATGCCACATCACTGCGGCCTCCGCGTACTCCTTTTACATAAGAATAACAGCCATCTACATTCTGAACCGTGTTTAGGAGCACGCCATTGTTGTCCTGATCAAGAAGAGCAATCACTGAACTCAGGTTTCCTCCCATCTGGCTGAAGGCATCATATTTTACCAGACCAATCTTCTGGACAACCCCATGAAGCCTGCGGTAAATGTCACGAATATCTCCCGTATTCTGCTCCAGCTGCTTATTGATTCCATCGTAGTTGTCCAGAATCCGGATCAGCATATCCTCCAGACTCTCGCCTTCCGATCCGGCTGACAGGTCGTACAATCTCCGGTCCAGTTCCTTCACCTTCCGGTTCGTAAGAATCAGGAACACCGCCAGAATAATCACGGCCGCCAGAAGTATAATGACAATAATATCTATGGCAGATCCGAATATCTCGCTCATTATTTTTCTCTCCTGCTTCAGCCCATAAGCTTATCCATCAGCTTTTCCAGATCGTCCTGATTGGAATAGGTGATTTCCAGCTTACCGCTTTTTTCATTCTGAGACTTGATGGCAACCTTCATGCCAAGTGCCGCATTGATCCGGTTTTCCAGATCTCTGTAGATCAGCTCCAGTCCCGGATCCTTTTCCTTTTTCTCTCTTGGTTTCCTCTGTAAATCACGGATCAGCTTCTCAACATCCCGCACACTGAGCTGCTGCTCAACAATTTTCTCTGCAATCGCCAGCTGCTGATCTTCGTCCTCTACAGGGATCAGCGCTCTGGCCTGTCCCATGGAAAGCCTGCCATCTGCCGCCATCTCCTGAACCTTGCTGCCAAGCTTCAGAAGACGCATGGAATTCGCAATGGATGTACGATTTTTCGAAACCCGTTCTGCCAGCTCATCCTGCTTCAGGTGAAATTCATCAATCAGGCGCCGGTATGCATTGGCCTCTTCGATGGGGTTCAGATCCTCGCGCTGAATGTTCTCAATCAGAGAGATCTCCACTCTTTCCAGGTCACTGTAATCCTTTACGATCACAGGAATTTCATTCAGCTCCGCCAGCCTGCAGGCACGCCATCGGCGTTCTCCTGCGATAATTTCAAAATGATCTCCGGTTTCCCGTACGATAATCGGCTCCAGCAGTCCCTTTGCCTTAATGGAGTCTGCCAGCTCCTGCAGTTTCTCCTTATCAAAGCTCTTTCGCGGTTGGTTTCGATCCGGTTCCACCCTGGAGGTTCTTACCATTCGGACCAATCCGGCTTCCTTCTCCGTTTCCTGCTCCGCTTCTTTTCCTGCGGCTTCCCTGTCGCTATCTGTCTCTGCGGGTTCCGCAGATGCTTTCTTCGTTCTCGGTTTTGCAGCTGCTTTTTCAGACTCCGATTCCGATGATTGCTGACCTTCCTGCTGAT
>HF986569.1:90365-129096 GCA_000431495.1 Firmicutes bacterium CAG:791
CTGCTGATGCTGCTCCTCTTCCATTGCATTCGGAATCAGTGCATCCAGTCCCCGGCCCAGTCCTCTGTGCTTTTTCAAAATATCACACTCCCCTTAATCTTCGGTATGAATGGCTAAATCGATTACCTGCACTCCCTTTGAGTGCAAGATCACTTCTGATGATCCAGTAATTCCTGTGCCAGATTTCGATATGCTTCTGCTCCCACAGATCTCGGATCATAAATCGTAATCGGCTCTCCGTAGCTGGGAGCTTCTGCCAGACGCACATTTCTCGGAATCATTGTTTCATAAATATGCTGTGTCACATGAGCCTTTACGTTTTCAACTACCTGCTGTGAAAGATTGGTTCTGGAATCGTACATGGTAAACACAATTCCCTCGATATCCAGTCTGCGGTTCAGCCTTTCACGCACCAGATTAATCGTATGAATCAGCTGACTCAATCCCTCCAAAGCATAGAACTCACACTGAATCGGTACCAGAACGGTATCCGATGCCACCATGGCATTGACGGTAAGTACATTCAGAGAAGGCGGGCAGTCAATCATAATAAAGTCATAGTCATCTCGAACATAATCCAGTTCTTTCTTCAGGATAGCTTCCTTATGCGTTTTATCAATAAGTTCTATCTCTGCTCCTGCAAGATTTACATTGGAAGGAATGAGATCAATTCCCGGAACCACTTCATGAATGATTGCTTCATTGATCGGACAGTAGCCAAGAATCAGCTCATAGACAGTGTCATCCTTCTGATTTTTATCCACACCAAACCCGCTGGATGTATTTCCCTGAGGATCAATGTCAATAATCAGTATTTTCTTTCCTTTTTCTGCCAGTGCTGCTGACAGGTTGATGGTCGTTGTTGTTTTACCTACGCCGCCCTTTTGATTGGCTACTGAAATAATCTTTCCCATAACACCCCATCTGTGCTTTCTGATTCATTGCCGCAGGAAAGATATCCTGCGCAGCACGGTGAATCCTGTTGTGACCGTGTTCCACAAATAAGGAACAGCGAGATAATAGTAGCATTTTTCAATATGATCGTAAAGAAAGCAGGAGGAAATGTTCCACGTGGAACATTTCCTCCTGCTTTCTTTACGCGATTGGCTCCTTTGCCGGTGTTCCGGCTTTTCTCGGGTACTTTTTCGGTGTTGGCTCTTTCTTCGTGATCGTAAGAACCGTTCTCCGGTAATCTGTTTCCGGCAGATAGAACGAAAACTCCCGTGTCAGCTTTGCTCCCAGGAGGGCAGCTGCTTTCTTTCCGGCAGACATTTCATCGGATACTTTATCACCTTTATAGGAAATAAAAGCTCCTCCCACCTTTACAAAGGGAAGACAGTATTCATTGAGCGTACTCAGGTTGGCAACAGCCCTCGACACCGCATAGTCATATTGTTCCCGGTGTTCTTTGTCTTTTCCAAGCTCCTCTGCTCTTGCATGAATGCAGCAGACATTCTTCAGTTTACACTTTTCAATGGTATCCTTCAGAAAATTAATTCTCTTATTCAGGGAATCCATCAGTGTCACCTGTATTTCCGGAAAAGCAATGGCAATCGGGATTCCAGGAAATCCCGCTCCGGTTCCCACATCAATCATCTTTACTCCGGAAGCTTCGGATAATGTTTCACGTGGAACACTTGTCAGAAACGAGTAACTGTCGAGAAAATGTTTGGTATAAACATCCTCTTCCTCCGTAATGGCAGTCAGATTCATAACCTTATTCCATTCAATCAGATTCTCATAGAATATTCGGAGCTGTCTCATCTGCTGTTCGTTTAACGTAAAGTCCGGAATAAACTGCTCTAAACGACTAAGAAATTGTTCTTCAATTGGTGTCATGATTATGCTCCTTGTATTTTTCCAGATAAATCAAAAGGACTGCAACATCTGCCGGCGTCACACCCGACATACGGGATGCCTGACCAATAGAGGTGGGGCGAAGTTCCTTCAGCTTCTGTCTTGCTTCCAGACGAAGACTGCTCACATCATCATAATCAATCGTATCAGGAATTCTACGTTTTTCCAGACGATTGAATTCCTCCACCTGTTTCTGCTGTCTCTGAATGTAGCCTTCATACTTAAGATTGATTTCAACCTGCTCCGTAACTGCAGGCGGAAGCTCCGGCCGTTCAGGATCCAGGCCGGACAGCTTGTCATAGGTGATTTCAGGTCTGCAGAGAAGCTCCGCAAGCGATGCGGCTGTCTTCAATTCACTGGTTCCGATTTCACGCAGATATTCCTGATTAGAAGCAGCAGCTCCAATCTTCACCCTGCGCAGCCGTTCCATTTCTTTGGATATTTCCTGTTCCTTCCAGCAGACATAATCATATTGTTCCTGAGAAATCAGTCCTACACGGTATCCGTACTTACGAAGTCTTAAATCTGCATTGTCCTGGCGCAGAAGAAGACGATATTCCGCCCTGCTCGTCATCATCCGGTAAGGCTCCCGATTGTCCTTGCTGACGAGATCATCAATCAGAACACCTATGTAGCTTTCGGAGCGTTTCAGAACAAGAGGCTCTTTTCCACGCAGCTTCATGGCGGCATTGATACCTGCAATCAGGCCCTGTGCAGCAGCTTCTTCATATCCGCTGCTGCCGTTAAACTGACCAGCACAGAACAAGCCATCCACATTTTTCATTTCCAATGTCAGCTTCAGGTCATTTGCATTGATACAGTCATACTCGATGGCATAGGCATTCTTTACAATCCGGCAATTCTCAAGTCCTGGAACGGTTCGATACATTCTCTGCTGCACATCATCCGGCATAGAGCTGGACATTCCATCTACGTACATTTCATTGGTAGTACGTCCTTCCGGTTCAATGAACACCTGATGTCTTGTCTTCTCCGCAAATTTTACAACCTTATCTTCAATGGAAGGACAATATCTGGGTCCGGTTCCTTCAATGATTCCGGCATAAATCGGAGAACGATCCAGATTCTCCCGGATGATTTCATGTGTTTCTTCATTGGTATACGTAAGCCAGCAGGGAACCTGTTCAATCTGAACACTCTCCGGATCGGTAGAATAGGAAAAAGGAATGACCCTTTCATCTCCCTTCTGGATCGTCATTTTCGAATAGTCCAGACTTCTGCCGTCCATGCGGGCAGGGGTTCCTGTTTTAAAACGTCGGAGTCCGATTCCAATCCGGTTTAAAGATTCCTTCAGAAAAGTAGATCTCTGCATGCCGGACGGTCCTGTCTCGGTAATAGATTCTCCCACCAGGCATCTTGCATTCAGATACGTTCCGGTACAGATGATAACAGCGCGACAGGAATAAACCGTTCCCTGATGAATTCGTACTCCCGTCACCTTTTGATTCACACATTCTTCATCTTTACGATCATTCTCGGAAGCTTTCAAAGGCTCTGTCAGGATTTCCGTCACTTCCGCCTGACGAATTTCAAGGTTTTCCTGATTTTCAAGAATTTCACGCATACTCATGGAATATGCTGCTTTATCTGCCTGTGTGCGAAGAGAATGGACTGCCGGACCCTTGGACTGGTTCAGCATTTTGGACTGAATAAAGGTCTTATCGATATTCTTTCCCATTTCACCGCCAAGTGCATCGATTTCGCGCACCAGATGTCCCTTGGAGGAGCCGCCGATGTGTGGATTGCAGGGCATCATGGCAATACTGTCCACATTCATCGTGAAGATAACCGTACGGAATCCGATTCTGGCTGCAGCCAACGCGGCCTCGCAGCCTGCATGCCCCGCACCGATCACACAGACATCTGTTTCAATATGATATGAGTTCTGCTTCATTGTTTCCTCTCAAAATAGAAATTGCTGCAAAATGAATTTCTCTGAATTCTCTGTTCAGGCTGACGCAACTCAGAACAGATCAAGCGTATTGCTCAGATAGACCTTCTCACGAACCTCAAGCTGATGCTCGGGCTTCGTCATATAATATAGAAGAAATTCGAGAATCAGTGCACTGCCAAGTCCCCTTCCCTCTATCTTGAAATTGGAAAAACCCATTGGCAGATATTCTTCCCGGATTTCTTCCGTGGAAAGAAATCCGGGATTTTTCATTGCTTTTGAAAAAACATATCCTTCCTCTGCGTCCGGAGCACTGCACCTGTGTTCCTCTCCTCTCTCGCCCAGATTCAGACGGCTGACCGACTCATAACAGGCCTTCCGGTCTTTACATCCAAATGAGCAGCATTCGTTGCAGAGAAATTCAACTTTATCTTTCTCTGCAGAAGAAAGAGTATTCCATTCTTTAAATTTCTTATTCAGACGAAAATCCGGTACGACATACCGGAATTCTTCACGATTCAGTTCTTTAAGTAACTCCGGGAATTCTGTCAGAACCTTTGTGGTCGATGAAACAAAATACAATCCCGGATAAGTTCTTCGCAGATAATCCAGCAAAAGCTCAGAATGAACAATCACTCCGTTTTCCAGACCGTCACTTTCTTCAAACATGCGGCAAATGGCATTACACCTGGAATCCGACAGATGCTTCCCTGAAAGCAGCGAATTGCTGAAGGTCAGTCTTCCGGAAATTCCATACTCTTTCAATAAAGCAAGAACATCTTTCGGATTCTGCGTTCCTTCTTCGATGCGTCCTCCGCCCCAGATGCAGTTTTCCGGAGCTCCATAGATAGAGCCGATATCACACCATTCATAAAAATAATCCCGGTGCTCATAAAACAGCGGCAGAAAAACGCGATACAGTCTATAAAATTCAAAAAGCCCCGGAAGATGATAATGCGCCATGCACATAACTTCGTTTTCCTCTGTAAGATTTTATTTGCCTAGGCAGAATCTGCTGAAGATTTCTTCTACAAGATCATCCTCCACTTCCTCGCCGATCATTCTTCCCAGAGATGCATATGCATTTTGAAGATCAATGGAGAAGAAATCCTCACTCATTCCATTTTCAATACTCTGAATGACCAACTCCAGCGAACGAATGGTATCCCTCATTGCAGATTTCTGGAAATCGTCCGACACAAACAGCTCTGACGAAGCCACGATTTCTCCAAGATGAAACATGGTTTCGATCGTATTTTCGAGCATATCAAGTCCTTCACAATCCAAAGCTGAAATGGACAGACATGTTATGCCATCTGTTTTCCACAGCTTCTGAACATCCTCTGCGGAAATGACAGAGGGCAAATCCGACTTATTCAGAAGCACTATGCAGTTTTTTCCAAGGGAAAGCTGTTCTTCAATGAGTCCGGCAATCTGCTGATCCTCTTCGGTGATTCCCAGCGATGCATCCAGAACAAACAGAAACAGCTGAGCGGTTTCCATCGCCTTCCTTGCGCGTTCCACACCGATTTTCTCTACAGGATCCTCTGTTTCATGAATTCCGGCGGTATCCGTCACACGAAGAGTCAGATCACCAAGCTTCACGGTTTCCTCAAGGGTATCTCTCGTTGTACCGGCAACGGAGGTAACAATTGCTCTTTCCTCCCCGGCCAGGCGGTTTAAAAGAGAGGATTTTCCTGCATTCGGCTTTCCGATAATGACCGTCCGGATACCTTCCTGCAGTAATTTTCCATTCTCGGATCTTCGGAGTACGGATTCCAGCTGAGAAAGAATTTCCTCACATTTTTCCCGAAGATGCTGCGGATAACCCTCCAAAGAATAATTTTCGGGATCGTCCAGAGCAGATTCAATAAATGCAATTTCGTAGATAAGGCTGCTCCGAAGCTCCTTTACCCTTTTGGAAACGGATCCTTCGAGCTGAGCCAGACTGACTCTCCTGGAAAATTCATTCTGAGACTGGATCAGATCCATGACCGCTCCAGCTTCCGAAAGATCCATTCTTCCTCCAAGAAATGCCCGTTTGGTAAATTCTCCGGGCTCCGCCATCCTCGCTCCTGCCCGAAGAACCGCATCCAGAACTCTCCGAATGACGTAAACTCCTCCGTGTGTATTGATTTCCGCTGTGTCTTCCGTGGTATAGCTGTGAGGAGCCTTCATCCAGGAAACCAGTACCTCATCAATCACTTCCTTGCTTTCCGGATCCCTGATATATCCATAATGTATGGTATTCGGCTTCCAGGATGTCATGGATCTTCCGCTTTTTGTACAATATATTTTCCGGATAATATCTTCTGCATGTGTTCCACTGATCCGCACAATACCAATCCCTGCTTCTGACATTCCGGTTGCAATTGCTGCTACGGTATCATTCTGATCACGATCAAAGGTAAGCGCCATTTTCTCTGTCCTGTCTGCTGAAATTTCTTCCTGTGAACCTGCTTTCTTTATCTTCGCAGATATGCTCACATTATAATATACCAAAAAAGCCGGGAACGCTGCTTATTCACGTTCCCGGCTTTTATCTTTACCGTCCTGCAGGAATCCGATTATCTTTTCGGAGCAATGACAACCTTTCTGTAAGGATCCTCGCCCTCACTGTAAGTGGTCACATATCGATCTCCCTGCAGCACAGAATGGATGATGCGTCTCTCATAGGGATTCATCGGCTCCAGTGCCTGTGCTTTACGGGTTTTCTTTACCTTAAAGGCAATGTTCTTTGCAAGATTCTCCAGAGTCTTCCGACGTCTTGCACGATAGTCCTCGGTGTCGGTCTTTACATGAACATATCCTTCTACTCCCTTGTTCACCACAAGAGAAACAAGATACTGAATGGAATCCAATGTCTGACCGCGCTTTCCGATCAGAATTCCCATATCATCGCCTTCAAAATCGATATTCAGGATATTGGTTTCCCTGTCAAAATCATACGTGATTTCAACATCCATTCCCATTGCACCGAACATCGGCTTTAAGAAATTATCCGCCTTCTCCTTGAACTGTGCAATCTGCTCATCCGTATAATCGATTTTCGGCTCCTCCGGCTTTCTGGAAGGTGCAGGCTCCTGATCATAGATGGAAGTCTGCGTAAAATCCTTTTTCGGACGATTGTACGAAGACCCGTAACCATTTCTTCTGGCTCCGGATTTGGAACCATAGGAGCTTTCGTATTCTTCCTGCGTCTTCTCCTCATGAACATTTCCGAGGACATCTCCGCCTGCCGCTGCCGATCCGTGTTCATTTTCCTTTACCTTTGCACGAATCACTGCATTGCGGGAGTTAAACCCCATGAATCCAAGGCTTCCCTGGTCCACAACTTCATAATCAAGATTGTCACTGGTGATTGAAAGCTTGCGGCATGCAGTAGTAATACAGTCATCCAGTGTTCTTTCACTGATCTCAATATACTCATTCGCCATAATATGATTCCCCGTTATTTCTTCTTAGAGCCGGAACTTCTTGATACCGAGTTATATTCAGCAACCATATTTGCCTTTTCGGAAAGGCTTCCCTTGCGATACTTCGGAACTTCCTGTCCCTCTGCTGCAGTCACAGGATTCTTTCCGGTACCGCGATTCTGATATCCTGCCTTCTCGGAAAGACTCTTACGTCTGGGAGCTGTCTGCCCTGCTCCGGACAAAGCCTGCTGGTCATTTTTAGTATTCATCTGAGAATATTCCATCATACGTTCATAAGCAGTCGGCTTATCGCCTCTCTTCTCAGCCTTCTTGCGATTCTTCTCTTCCTGCTTCTTCAGAAATGCATCCATATCCATCCGATCCACACTCTTATTGATGAAGATCTGCTGAAGAGAACGAATGACAGAACCGGCAATCCAGTAAAGTCCCATACCTGCAGGAAGCGTGAAGCAGAACCATGCAGACATAAGCGGCATAATATAGTTCATGGTCTTCATGGAAGAAGCCATCTGATCCTGCTGGGGATCGCCGGTGGAAGAGGTCTGCATCGGCATCAGCGCTACGTTAATCAGCTGAGTGACTGCTGCAAGAACCGGAACGATGACTGCTGCAATGATACCGATGATGGAACCAACTGCGAGAGCTTCCTTAAATGTGAACCAGGGAGAGTTTCCGATGTTCAGTCCAAGGAAATTATTGTATCTCTCAAGTTTTTCTACCGTAGTCTGAATATCACCGGTCAGATTTGTAAACTTATCACCAAGTGCCACCCAGTCCGCACTGGAAAAGCCGTTCAGAACATCAATATATACATTCTGAACCGTCTGGCCGACACCATTTACAAAATCATCTGTCTTGAACTCATTTGCAAACTGTGCAGCTGCCGTGGTTGCCTGCAGATATTCCTTGGATCCGGCATCTGCAACCAGATTGGTAACGAGCGGGAAAAAGGCATCCTTTACCTGGCCGACATAGGCCGGAATCTTGTAAATAACACGATAAAGAGCAAACAGAATCGGCATCTGAATCAAGAGCTGCGCACAGCTTCCCATCGGAGAAACGCCGTATTTCTTGTAAAGCGCCTGCGTCTCCTCGTTCATGCGCATCATGGATTCCTGATCCTTGCGATTCTTATACTTGGCCTGAATCTTCGCAAGCTCCGGCTGCATCTTCTGCTGAAGCTTGGAAAATTTCTGCTGCCGGATGGTCAGAGGCAGCAGCGCCATATAAATAATGATTGTAAAAATAATGATGGAAAGACCGATATTCGGAATACCGATTTTTTCCAGAACCCAGAAGATACCGTTCATCAGATATCCGAGAAGTGTCGATATGGGTCCGATCAAAAATGTGTTGTCCTGTGTTAACAGCATAGGATATCAAATCCTCCTTTAATGGTAGAAACACTGACTGATTGTTTACGGAACGGGATCATATCCGCCATGAGAAAAAGGATTGCAGCGAAGAATTCTCCAGAGAGCCATAAGCCCTCCCTTCAGAGCGCCATACTTCTCAATGGCCTCCAGACCATATTCAGAGCAGGTGGGAATGTACGGACATCTGGTTGTTTTCAAAGGAGACAGGTACTTCCTGTAAAACCGAATCCCCGCAAGCATAAATTTCTTAACCATGATCTTTGCTGCCTTCTGCATTCATCTGCAGTTTTTCAGATACAGATTTCCGTTCTCTGTGATAAATACCGGCATGCTTCAAAAGGGAAAGGAGCGCTCTTTCGATCTCTATATAGCTGGCACCGTCTGCCGATCTGCGCCCAACGACTACAATATCCGAACCGCTATCGAATTCACCTTCATGCAGTCTGTAGCTTTCATGAACAAGTCTCTTGATCCTGTGCCTGACAACGCTGTTCCCGACCTTCTTACTGACAGAAATTCCGATTCTGTTATGATCTGTGCCGTTTTCTCTTATATAAACGACGAGATATTTGTTGGCATAGGATTTCCCGGACCTATAGCATGTCCTGAAATCTTCATTCTTCCTGATTGATTCCACGAGTCCCCTTGATGAGCCGATTATAAGAATAAAGGGCCGCATTGCTGCGGCCCTTGGAGCAGTCAGTCATTAAACTGTCAGCTGCTTTCTTCCCTTTGCTCTTCTTGCTGCTAAAACCTTACGTCCGCCAGCACTTGCCATTCTTGCACGGAAACCATGCACCTTAGCACGCTGTCTCTTCTTCGGCTGATAAGTCATCTTTGCCATAGCTTCTTACACCTCCTTTATACGGAAATATCTTTTTCATTCATCGCATTATCGTGAATCAGAATCTGGTTCTGCACATTAGATATAGAAGAGACCGTTTCATCCGCTTCCGGATTCCAACGATCTGTCCCGTTCTGTCCACGACCTACGATTCCATATACGCGAAATGATAACAGAATCGTTTTACGAACAGCTCTCATATTATATGGTAAAAACGACAGACCTGTCAACAGCGAAAAACGTGATATTTACGGGCTTTTCCGGTGCTTTCATGCACTACAACATATTGAAAAAATAAATTTTTTCAGCCCACATCTGGTGTGTGAATTTCATCCACAAAATGTGAACATCAGAATATTTATCCACATTTTGTGGATAAATTGTGGATAACCTGCGATTTTTTAGCGAGTATTCTGGGATAGAATAAAAAAAACCTTTATTCTAGCGCCTTTTTCAGGTGTGGATGAGATATCCACTAAGTTATCCACATTTCCACAATTATGGTGATTGTTTTCGTACTTTCGCCTTTGGCGCCGGGTTATCCACGGTTTGAAACTTCAATTGAATTATTATAAGATAACATCTGCACATCCAAAAAATCCTTTACTTTGGCGCTTTTTGAAGACTCAGGAACAGGTTATCCACATTATCCATGTGATAATTGTGGACTGCTTTTTATAAATGAGGGGTAATCAGAACGATATGAACTTAGAAGATCTCAGGAACAGCTGGAATGAAATCAAGGAGAATATTCGCGACATTTATCGCATTTCCGATGTTTCCTATAATACATGGATCCGTGATCTCAAACTCGGAACGCTGGAGCAGGACACCTTAAGTGTCTGTATTCCCAGCGACAATCCGCTCATGCTCTCCTATTATGAGAAGAAATACCAGGAGCCTCTTCAGGCATCCATCTCCGAACATCTGGATCATCCGGTCAATGTTATTTTCGTTTTGAACAATGATCAGAAAACGGAGGAGCAGAAGGAAGAAATTCAGAAGAAGAACAATATCAACCTCAAGGCAGAAGACGCAAACCTGAATGTAAAATACCGCTTTGATACCTTTGTTGTCGGCGCAAATAACCGTTTTGCACAGTCTGCCTGCGTCGCTGTCGCAGAAACTCCGGGCTCTGTCTACAATCCCCTGTTTCTCTACGGAGGTGCCGGACTTGGTAAAACGCATCTGATGCATTCCATCGGGCACTATATTCTGGAACAAAATCCTGATATGCGTGTTCTGTACGTCACAAGTGAACAGTTTACCAATGAAGTGATTGAATCCATCAGAAGCGGTAATGCGCAGTCCATGACAAGACTTCGTGACAAATACCGCACCGTCGACGTTCTTCTCATCGATGACATCCAGTTTATTATAGGAAAGGAATCGACACAGGAGGAATTCTTTCACACCTTTAATGAGCTTCATGCTGCCGGAAAACAGATCGTTCTTTCTTCCGATCGTCCTCCCAAGGAGATGGAAACACTGGACGAACGCTTCCGTTCCCGCTTTGAAATGGGACTGATCGCAGATATTCAGGCACCGGACTATGAAACCAGAATGGCAATCCTTCGCAAGAATTCCGAGGAGCAGCACCTTAATGTCGAGGATGAGATTCTGGAATACATTGCTACAAATATAAAATCCAACATCCGGGAGCTTGAAGGAGCCTTCAATAAAATCATTGCCTATTCCAAACTGAATAATGTAGAAATTAACCTCACAATGGTACAGGATGTCCTCAAAGACATCATTTATCCCAATGCCGAGCATACCATCACTCCAAAAATGATCGCGAATATTGTCTGCGAGCATTACGGTGTGAAGCTTTCCATGGTGGCCTCCCGCAAGAAAAATGCAGAATGCGTCATTCCCAGGCAGATCATTATGTACATGTGCCGCGAGTACACCGACGCTACGCTGGATTCCATTGCCAAGCTTCTTAATAAAAAAGACCATTCTACAGTCATGCACGGTGTGGATAAAGTCAAAGAGGATATGGAGAATAATGAGGAATTAAAGAACAACATCAACAGCATCAAAAAGAAACTCAATCTCCAGTAAATAAAATTTACTCCGCCAATGGCGGAATTCCGTTGACAGCTTTCATGCTTTTCCGCACGGATCCGGGTCTGTTGTCCACATTGGCGGCAGACCCGATTTGTTTGTAAAACAGGCGCTTTTTTGTTACAATCATGAAGGCTGTTCACATTTAAACGGCGTCTATTACGAACTACTACGATTCTTTTCATATAGAGAGCGCCAGAGGCGCAGATCAAAAGAGTCCCTGCCGCACCATGGAGCTTTCGCAGGATATCCACAAAAGACATTTGTTTTGATTCGCCATAATGCGCTGCAGCACAGAAAGGAATTCCATTATGAAACTACAGATCAATAAGACCAATCTGATCGCAGCAGTCAATATTGCAGCAAAGGCTGTCCCCAGTAAGACAACCATGTCCATTCTGCAATGTATTCTGATTGATGCATCCACCGAGAAAATAAAACTCATCGCCAATGATACCGAGCTTGGAATTGAAACCGGAGTAGAAGGAACCATCCTTTCCCACGGAATCATTGCTGTCAATGCAGATATCTTTTCTAATATTGTAAGAAAACTCCCTGACGGTATCGTCAATATCTCTACCGAAGGAGAGAAGGTAACGATTCAGTGTGAAAAGGCGAAATTCAATATTCTTGGGAAAGACGGTTCTGATTTTACTTACCTTCCGGAAATCGCCCGTGATTACTGCATCGAAATTTCACAGTTTACTCTGAAGGATGTCATCGCAAGAACCATCTTTTCAATCTCTTCCAGTGAGAGCAACAAAATGATGACCGGAGAGCTTTTTGAAATCTCCGACAATATCCTTCGCGTGGTAGCATTGGACGGACATCGTATCTCCATTCGAAATGTTGAACTTAAGAAATCATACGAAGGCCGTAAGGTCATTATTCCCGGGAATACACTCTCCGATATCAGTAAAATTCTTTCCGGAGATATGGAAAAAACCGTCAGCATCTATTTCACAGATCGTCATGCTCTGTTTGAATTTGATGACACGATTGTGGTTTCCCGCCTCATTGAGGGAGATTATTTCAAAATTGATCAGATGCTGTCCGGAGATTATCAGACACATCTTCGTATTAACAGACAAGAGTTCCTCTCCTGCCTCGACCGAGCAACCCTTCTTGTGAAGGAAGAAGATAAGAAACCCATCATTTTGATGATTTCCGATGCTGCAGTTGAGATTAAGATCAACACAACACTTGGCAGCATGGATGAAACCATTACCATCGATAAGGATGGAGAAGATCTCAACATCGGCTTCAATCCGAAATTCCTGATTGATGCACTTCGCGCCATTGACGACGAGGAGATTGATATCTATCTTCTTTCCCAGCGTGCTCCTGCCTTCATTCGCGATGGAAAGAACTATTGCTACCTGGTTCTTCCGGTAAACTTTATCAACATTGACTGACACAGTATTTCTGAAAAGGCGGAGAGTTATGGACCAGATTGAAATCAAAGACGAGTTCATCAAGCTTGGTCAGGCACTGAAGCTTGCCGGTATCGCAGAGTCCGGTGTAGATGCCAAGATTATGATTGAAGAGGAAACGGTAAAGGTAAATGGCGAAACAGAAACCCGCCGCGGCAGGAAGCTCTATGACGGAGACGCTGTAGAAGCCAGAGGAATGTCCTTTACGGTATCTTCTCCTGTGAAAAAGTAATGTTTATTAAGTCATTAAGACTTGCGGATTATCGTAACTATGAAACTCTTTCTCTGGATTTTTCAGAAGGAACCAACATTTTTTACGGTGACAATGCGCAGGGAAAAACAAATATACTGGAAGCTCTTTACCTGATTGCTACGACAAAATCTCATCGGGGAGTCTTTGATAAAGATCTGATACGCTTCGGATGTCAGGAAGGACATGTCCGATGTATTGTGATTAAGAATGGCATTGATTATCAGGTAGATCTGCATCTTAGAAAGTCCAGGGCAAAAGGAATTGCGATTAACGGACAGAGAATACGTAAGGCATCGGAGCTGATCGGCCTTCTCCATATTGTTTTTTTCTCACCGGAGGATCTTTCCATCGTAAAGGATGGTCCCTCCCAGAGAAGACGTTTTATGGACATGGAGCTGTGTCAGCTGGATGAATCCTATCTGTACGATCTGAATCATTACAACAAGGTGCTGGAGCAGCGCAATAAGCTGCTTCGTCAGATTGCAGACAACCCTTCTCTTTCCATGACACTGGATGTATGGAATGATCAGCTTCTGGATTACGGGAAGAAGATTATCCGGAGACGCCGTGTTTTTCTGGAGAATCTGAATGAAATCATCCGGGAAATGCACGAGAATCTTTCCGGCGGCAGGGAACATCTCTCCCTATGCTATGAACCGAATGTGTCAGAGGATCATTTTGAAGAAGAGCTTTTCCGGTTTCGTGAGAGGGAGAAATACATCGGTTCTACGGCAGTGGGACCTCATAAAGATGATTTTTCCTTTGTCTGTGATGAGATTGATTTACGGAAATTCGGGTCACAGGGACAGCAAAGAACCTGTGCACTTTCCCTGAAGCTTTCGGAGCTTCAGCTGGTAAAGAAGATGATCGGCGAAGAGCCGGTTCTGATGCTGGATGATGTATTATCAGAGTTGGATACAAACCGGCAGAACTATCTTCTGAATTCGCTTGGCGGAATACAGACCTTTATTACATGTACGGGACTGGATGAATTTGTGAATCATCGTTTTTCGATTGATCGCCTTTACCGGATCCGTGAAGGTCAGGTTGTGGAAACGAACGGAATATCGTGATAACAAGGAGCCGTTTTTGAACTGCGGCAGAAAGTGGAATAATGGCAGCAGAAGAAATCAAGAATCTTTTAGAGGCCGCGCAGGAAGATCAGAAGGCGCAGCAGGCAGAGGGATTTGCACGGGAATATGCCGAGAATGAGAAGGAATATAAGGACGACAATGTCAAGGATACGAAGGATGTAGGATCCTATACGGCTGATGACATTCAGGTTCTGGAAGGACTTCAGGCAGTTCGCAAGCGTCCCGGCATGTACATTGGAACCACATCCTCCAGAGGACTTCATCATCTGGTCTACGAGATTGTAGATAATTCCGTCGATGAGGCCCTTGCCGGATACTGCACGCATATCGAGGTTTTCATCAATCCGGGAAACAGCATTACGGTATCGGATAACGGACGCGGAATTCCGGTTGGAATCAATCACAAAACCGGTATGACGGCGGTGGAGGTTGTCTATACCATTCTTCACGCAGGCGGTAAATTCGGCGGCGGGGGATACAAGGTTTCCGGTGGTCTTCATGGCGTCGGAGCATCGGTTGTCAACGCTCTTTCCAGCTGGCTGGAGGTTACCGTCAGACAGGATGGTAAAATACATGTCATTCGTTTTGAAAACGGCGGTCATGTGAAGGAAAAGCTTCACGTGGTTGGAACCTGCGCGGCAGAGGATACGGGAACCAGTGTTACCTTCCAGCCGGATCCGTCGGTATTCCAGGAAACGACGGTATACGATTATGACATCATTAAGGCAAGACTCCGTGAGATGGCCTTTCTGACCAAGGGGCTTAAGATCACGCTTACCGACCTTCGGGAAGAAGGAAAGCAGGAAAACGGAGAACCGAGAAAGGATGTCTTCCACTATGAGGGAGGAATCCGGGAGTATGTTGCGTATCTGAACCGAAGCAAAACACCGCTGTACTCCGAAATTCTTTATTTCGACGGGACGAAGAACAACGTCTATGTCGAGGTATCCATGCAGCATAACGATGCTTATAATGTTTCGGAATACAGCTTCGTCAACAACATCAACACTCCGGAAGGCGGTATGCATCTGACCGGCTTCCACAATGCGATGACGAAGACCTTCAATGACTATGCAAGAAAGAACGGAATTCTGAAAGACAGTGAGCAGAATCTGTCCGGTGACGATATTCGTGAAGGACTTACCGCAATCGTTTCCGTTAAGGTTGAGGATCCCCAGTTTGAGGGACAGACGAAGCAGAAGCTTGGAAACATCGAAGCCAGAGGCGCGGTGGATTCCGTTGTCAGTGAAAAGCTGACCTACTATCTGGAGCAGCATCCCGATGTTGCAAAGACAATCTGTGAGAAGGCACTTCTTGCGCAGCGTGCCAGAGAGGCTGCCCGAAAGGCAAGAGATCTGACCAGAAGAAAAACTGCCCTGGAGACGATGTCACTTCCCGGAAAGCTTGCCGATTGCTCGGATAAGGATCCGAAGAACTGTGAAATATTCCTCGTAGAGGGTGATTCCGCAGGCGGCTCCGCCAAGAGCGCGAGAAATCGTTTTACGCAGGCAATTCTTCCCCTCCGAGGCAAAATTCTGAATGTCGAGAAGGCAAGAGAAGATCGGATTTACGGCAATGAAGAAATCAAGGCAATGATCACAGCCTTTGGAACTGGAATTCACGAAGAATTTGACATTGCCAAGCTTCGTTATGACAAGATCATCATTATGACGGATGCCGATGTCGACGGAGCACATATCGATACGCTGATGCTGACTTTCCTGTACCGCTTCATGCCGGAGCTGATCCGTCAGGGGCATGTCTATCTCGCAATGCCGCCGCTCTTTAAGCTCGAGCGCAATAAGAAGGTATGGTATGCCTACAGCGATGAGGAGCTTGCCGGTATTCTGAATGAAGTCGGCAGGGACAATAATAACCGCATTCAGCGCTACAAGGGACTTGGAGAGATGGATCCGGAGCAGCTCTGGGAGACGACCATGGATCCGGAGCGCAGAATTCTTCGCCGTGTCAATATCGATGAAGAAAGTGAGTCCGAAGTGGATCTTACGTTTACTACTCTCATGGGAGATCAGGTCGAACCCAGACGGGAGTTCATC
Source organism: Firmicutes bacterium CAG:791 (assembly GCA_000431495.1). Classification (GTDB taxonomy): domain Bacteria; phylum Bacillota; class Clostridia; order Lachnospirales; family Lachnospiraceae; genus CAG-791. The sequence goes on from HF986569.1 coordinate 106,699, forward strand.
GAACAGAATGCAAAGTTTGTCCAGAATCTGGACGTATAAAGAGGCAACAATAAAGGAGTCTTCATGGAAGACAACGTTTTTGACAGCAGAATACATGATGTTGATCTGAATAAGACCATGCGTAATTCGTATATTGATTACGCCATGAGTGTCATTGTTCAGAGAGCACTGCCGGATGTCCGGGATGGAATGAAGCCGGTTCAAAGAAGAATTCTCTGGGCAATGAGCGAGCTGGGCAATACTCCGGACAAGCCGCATCGTAAGTGTGCCCGTATCGTCGGCGACACAATGGGTAAGTACCATCCGCATGGAGACAGCTCTATTTACGGAGCTCTCGTTTACATGGCTCAGCCATGGTCCATGCGTTACTGCCTGGTTGACGGACACGGAAACTTTGGCTCTGTGGACGGCGACGGTGCTGCAGCAATGCGATATACCGAGGCGAGACTGACGAAGATTTCTACGGAAATGATGGCCGATATCAATAAGGACACCATTGATTTTGTGGACAACTTCGATGGAACAGAGAAGGAGCCTGCTGTTCTTCCTGCGCGTTTTCCGAATCTTCTGGTAAACGGAACGACAGGAATTGCGGTAGGTATGGCAACCAACATTCCTCCGCACAATCTGCGCGAGGTGGTTGCGGCCTGCACAAAAATGATTGATAACCGGGTTCAGGAGAACCGGGATACCGACATTGAAGAGCTGCTTGATATCATCAAGGCTCCTGACTTCCCGACAGGCGGCATCATTATGGGTCTGCAGGGGGCACGTGAAGCGTACATGACCGGAAAGGGCAAGATCATTACCCGTGCGGTCACGGACATCGAGCCCATGCAGAACGGTAAGAACCGCATTGTTGTGACGGAGCTTCCGTATCTTGTCAATAAGGCAAATCTGATTAAGAACATTGCGGATCTTGTCAAGAATAAGAAGATTGAAGGCATTACGGATCTTCGGGATGAGTCTGACCGCGACGGAATGCGGATTGTCATTGAGCTTCGGCATGATGTCAATGCGAATATCATTCTGAATCAGCTGTTCAAGCATACGCAGATGCAGGATACCTTCGGTGTCATTATGCTGTCTCTGGTAAACGGGGAACCGAAGATCCTTGGTCTTAAGGATATGCTGACCTACTACCTGAAGCATCAGGAGGAAGTGGTCACCAGAAGAACACAGTATGATCTGAATAAGGCACAGGAGCGTGATCACATCGTTCAGGGGCTTCTGATTGCCATTGATCATATTGATGAGGTGGTACGTATCATCCGCTCCTCTTCTTCTGTACAGGAAGCGAAAAACCGTCTGACAGAGCGCTTCGGTCTGGATGATGTGCAGGCACAGGCAATTGTAGATATGCGTCTTCGCGCACTGACCGGTCTGGAGCGCGACAGACTTGATGCGGAGCATGCTGAACTTTTTAAGACGATTGCACGGCTGCAGGCAATTCTTTCCGACCGCAATCTTCTGCTTGGTGTAATTCGTGATGAAATGAATGTCATTGCAGATAAATACGGTGATGAGAGACGTTCACAGATCAATGTTCACGCAGATCTTTCCGAGATCGAGATGGAGGATCTGATTCAGAACGAGAACTGTGTCATTACAAGAACAAGCCTTGGCTACATCAAGAGAACCTCCGCAGACGAGTTCCGTGCACAGAATCGCGGTGGAAGGGGAGTCAAGGGAGCACATACGATTGATGACGATTATGTAGAAGATCTTCTGATGACCGCCATCAAGGACACCCTCCTTATTTTCACAACCAAGGGGCGCGTCTATAAGCTGAAGACCTACAAGATTCCGGAAGCCTCCAGAACCTCGCGCGGAACTGCAATTGTCAATCTTCTCCAGCTGGATGCGGACGAGAAGGTATCTGCACTGATCCCGGTTCAGAGCATCAGTGATGATAAGAGTCTCTTCATGGTGACGCGGAACGGAATCGTGAAGAAGACAAGATGCAGAGAGTTTGCAAACATCCGGTCCAACGGCATCAATGCCATTGCCATTCAGGATGGGGATGCTTTGATTGAAGTCAAGGAAACCTGTGCAGACGATGACATCATCATTGTTACGAAAAAGGGAATGTCTGTGCGTTTTCATGAGACGCAGGTCCGTGCAACAGGCCGCAGCTCCATGGGTGTCATGGGAATCCGTCTGGATGAAAATGACTGTGTGGCCGGAATGCAGCTGAGCTCACAGGGAGATTCCATCCTTGTTGTATCTGAAAAGGGCATGGGCAAGCGCAGCTCCCTGGAAGATTTCCGTGTGCAGAATCGCGGCGGTAAGGGTATCAAGTGCTATAAGATCACAGAAAAAACAGGCGATGTTGTGGGTGTCAAGGCCGTCAATGATGACCATGAAATTATGATGATCACCTCAGCCGGAATCATTATCCAGATCCGGATGAATGAGGTGCCGGTACATGGCCGCATTACCTCCGGTGTGAAGCTGATCAATCTGGAAGATGGTGTGAAGGTCGTAAAGATTGCGAAGGTTCGTGAGGATGTCGATGACGACACCATGCAGACGGAAGATCGGACGGAGAACGAAAAGGAAGACAATTGAAGAAAGAAACGCAGGCACAGCAGCTTGATCATGGCTTTGGACCCTTATACTCCGATCACTCAAGAATTCTGATTCTGGGAAGCTTCCCTTCCGTAAAATCGCGGGAAGCAAGCTTCTATTACGGACATCCGCAGAATCGGTTCTGGAGAATCATGCGTGCGCTTTATGATCCGGATGTAGAAAAACAGATACAAAATGGGGAAAAGATAGACCCTCCTGCATCCATGGATGAAAAAAAAGCACTCATTCTGGATCATGATCTTGCTCTGTGGGACACCATAGAGCGCTGCACCATTGTCGGATCTTCGGACAGCTCCATTCGTGATGTCACGGTGACAGATCTTCCATGGCTTCTGGAGCAATGTCCGATTGAGAGAATCTATTGCAATGGAACAGCCTCCTATGATCTGTTCAGGAAGTATTCTCTTCCTGTTCTGGAAAAATGGTGTAAGAAACAGAAAAGGGAAGCTCCGATCGTATCGAAGCTTCCCTCTTCTTCTCCTGCAAATGCAGCCTGGTCTCTTTCAAGGCTGCTGGATGAATGGAAGAAAATCAATCTGCCTGCGGAAGGTTCAGTTCCTGATTCAGATACTTGACGACCTCCTCACCATCCAGACCATGTACCATGCAGGCATCGCCCAGATTCTCCATCAGAGCCGCCGGGCAGCTGATGCAGCCCATGCCGACACGCATCAGAACTTCCGCTGCGTCCGGGTGTGCCAGAATCACATCTCTTACAATCATATCGGAACGAATGGGCTCTTTGCTCTGCTGTTCCTGTTCATTCATTTCTGCCATAGGTTTGACCTCCGAAATTCTATAAAGCAGCATAGATTGCTGTCTGTCATTGATTACTTCTGCTCAGTGTAACATAAAATAAAAATGCGGGAAACGTATCCCTGTTATTCGATTCCGGTTACCTTGTAATCCTTATCTTCTACGGTTTTCTTTAAAAGATCATCGGATACATCTCCGGAGAGTTCGAGAACCGCGGTTCCATTTTCATGTGAAACCTCTGCGCTGATAACACCATCCAGAGCTTCCAGAGCTTTCTTTACCGTTGCCTCGCAGTGGCAGCACATCATTCCTTCAATCTTCATTGTTTTTTTCATTTTTTTGTCCTTTCCTTTTTCTTTCCCTGTTTCAGGTTGATTCATGGTGATAAGTTTTCTGTCATTTCGGAGAGTATTTCTGCCTCTGTGATCCTTTCCGGAATCGTGAAGCCAGAAAAGATTCAGGCGGAGTGCATTCATGCATACGAAGAGGCTTGAGCAGCTCATTGCTGCAGCACCCCACATCGGATTCATGTTAAGTCCCCAATGAGCATACAGCCCGGCGGCCAGCGGAATCAAGAGTACATTGTAGAATAAAGCCCAGAAAAGGTTTTCGACAATGTTCCGGTAAGATGCACGTGAGAGACGCACTGCAGCGGAGACATCGGTCAGTCTGGATTTCATCAGGACGACATCGGCTGCATCGATGGCAACATCTGTCCCTGCACCGATGGCAATGCCGATATTTGCCCTCGTAAGAGCAGGAGCATCGTTGATACCATCTCCGACCATGGCAACCTTTCCGGATTTCTGCAGCATTTGAATGATCTTTTCTTTTTCTTCCGGAAGAACCTGCGCGGCAACTTCATCCACACCTGCCTGTTTTCCGATGGCGTCTGCTGTTCGGCGATTGTCTCCGGTAAGCATGACAACGCGGATGCCCATATTTCTGAGCTCCTGAACAGCCCGGGCTGAATCCTCGCGGATGGGATCGGCCACGGCAATCAGACCAAGGAGCCTTCCGTCCTCTTCAAAGTACATCGTTGTTTTTCCGCTTTCGGAAAGTCTGTCCGCAGCCTTTCTCATATTCGCATGGATGGAGGCCTTTGTCAGGATAAATTCTTCCTTTCCTCCGGAAATCTGTTTACCTTGAAGAATGCCAGTCAGCCCGTTTCCGGGAAGAACCTGAAGATCAGAAAGTCCGGAGAAATCCGGATTTTCTGCTTTCTCAGATTCGGCGACATAGGCAATGATGGCTTTGGCAAGAGGATGCTCAGAATGATATTCCAGAGCGGCTGCTTTCTGAAGAAGCTCTGATCCGGTGACGCCGTCAGCGGGAAGAACATCTGTCACAGCAGGAGCTCCGCTCGTAATGGTGCCGGTTTTATCAAGCGCTACGATTTGAATATTTCCGGTCTCCTGTAAGGCTTCCGCAGTTTTGAATAGAATTCCGTTTCTGGCTCCGAGACCGTTTCCGACCATAATGGCAACCGGGGTGGCGAGGCCGAGTGCGCAGGGGCAGGATACTACAAGAACGCAGATTCCGTGAGCCAGTGCAAAACCAATGTCTTTCCCGAGTAGAAGCCAGACCACAATAGTAATGACAGACAGAACAATCACAGAAGGAACAAACACGGAGGAAATACGGTCAGCCAGCTTAGCAACGGGGGCCTTTGTGGCAGCTGCGTCGCTGACGAGCGAGATGATCTTGGAAAGTGTGGTATCCTCTCCTACTCTTGTGGCACGGCATTTTAAGAAACCGCTCTGATTGGTGGTTGCAGAGCTGACCTGGGAGCCGGGCTCCTTGTCGACCGGGATGGATTCTCCGGTCAGAGCAGCTTCGTTGACTGCGCTGATCCCTTCCAGAATAATACCGTCTGTCGGAATGCTTTCACCGGGTCTTACTGTAAAAATATCTCCGCACTGCACCTCATCGACGGAAACAGTAATCTCTTTCCCGTTCCGAATCAGGGTTGCGGTTTTAGGAGCAAGCTCCATCAGCGATTTGAGAGCATTCGTTGTTTTACCCTTGGAAACAGATTCCAGCATTTTTCCTACGGTAATCAAAGTCAGAATCATGCCGGCAGATTCAAAATAAAACTCATTCATGTAGGGCATTGCTGCTTCGGAGCCACCGGATACCTGTGCACCTGTCATGGCAAAGAGCATAACCGTGGAGTAGGCAAAGGCTGCCCCGGAGCCAAGTGCAATGGTGGAATCCATGTTGGGCGCACCATGGAAGAGACTTTTGAATCCGGAGATAAAAAATTTCTGATTGATTACCAGTATAATTCCGGATAACAAAAGCTGTATCAGACCCATTGCGACGTGATTTCCCTTCATGAAGGAAGGAACAGGCCACCCCCACATGTGAACACCCATCGAGAAATACATCAGAATGAGGAGAAAGAAAACTGACCAGACCAGCCTTTTCTTCAGAATCCTGGTATTGTGATCCGTCAGGGCATCCTTTTCTGCGGCAATCTTTGCCGAGTAGCTTTCTTTTCCGGAATCAGAAGCTGTTTCCTTCATGGAGGCACCGTATCCTGCATCCTCGACGGCCCGGATGACCGCCTCCGGGGCTGCGGAGCCCTCTACGCCAAGCGAATTGGTCAGAAGGCTCACAGAGCAGGAGGTCACTCCCGGAACCTTGCCAACTGCTTTCTCCACACGTGACTGGCAGGCGGCGCAGCTCATGCCAGTCACAGTATACTGTTTTATACTCATCCATTGTCTCCTTTCTTTTTGTCGGGGGAAAACCGACATTTTACAGTGATTCCGTACACTTTATTTCATGAGCTTCTGGAGAACCTTTACCAGCTCATCTACCTTTTCCTCACCGCCGTTGCGGATATCCTCCGTCACACAGGATTTAATGTGCTCGGAAAGAAGTACCTTTGTGAAGCTGTTGAGCGCGCAGGATGCCGCGGACACCTGGGTCAGAATATCCACGCAGTATGCATCGTTCTCGACCATTCTGCGAATACCGCGGATCTGTCCCTCAATGCGGTTCAAACGAGTGATAAGATCCTTTTCTTCAGCATCCGGTCGACTTTTATGACGGCAGCAAAAGCTTTTCTTTTCTTCCTCGCTCATTGCAACTCCTTTCTGAACCCACAGTTTTTCTGAAGTGAATAAAATACCAAATAAACAGATACCCACATGGGGTATCATGCAAATAGAATATATACCCGCATGGGGTATATGTAAAGCAAAAAGAGTTTTCCTGCGTACAGCAAGATTTCCTTTTCTTTTCCGGATGGGCTATAATACAACCAGCTATGCTTTGTATCCTGAAAGGGGATTTTGTCTCATGAAAAATATCATTGTAACCGGCTGCAACGGACAGCTCGGAATCGCAGTCAATAAGCTTCTTGGTGAGAATGAGGAATATCATCTTGTCAATACCGATGTTTCAGACCCGGGATTTGTCAAGGTGGATCGTAAGCTTGACATCACCAATGTGGAAGAGGTTCTGAATTTTACAAAAGAGGTAAAGCCGTACGCCATCATCAACTGTGCTGCGTACACCGCGGTAGACGCGGCGGAAACACATCTGGATCTGAACTACAGGATCAATGCAATCGGACCGAGAAATCTTGCAATTGCCGCAACCGAGAATCAGGCGAAGCTGGTTCATATCTCTACCGATTATGTTTTCCCGGGAACCTCAGAGAAGCCTCTGACAGAGTTTGATCCTACGGGCCCGAAGAGTGTTTACGGCATCACAAAGCTTGCCGGAGAGAATTTTGTGAAGGATTTTGCCAGAAACTACTTCATTATCCGCACGGCCTGGCTCTACGGAGAGGGCAAGAACTTCGTCCGTACCATGCTGAAGGTTGCGGAAACGCATGATGAGGTAACCGTTGTGGATGATCAGTTCGGCTCTCCTACCAGCACGAAGGAGCTGGCAAAGGCGATCGCTGCTCTTCTTCCCACCGATAATTACGGACTGTTCCACGGAACCTGTGAAGGCTCTACAAGCTGGGATGAATTCACCAGAGAGATTTATCGTCTTGCGGGAATTGCAACAAGAGTGAAGAGTGTCACTACGGCAGAGTACCAGGCTGCCAATCCGCAGTCGGCTCCCCGCCCGCACTATTCGATTCTGGATAACTATATGTTCCGGCTGACAACCGACCATGTCTATGCAGACTGGAAGGCGGCACTGGACGTTTATATGACCGAAATGGGGTATAAGGCCTGAATGAACTTTTTAGCATATGCGTTTCATAATCCCCTGTTTGTGGCGTCGGCATGCAGCTGGCTTGTAGCGCAGCTGTCGAAGACGATCCTGTATATGATCATTAATCATAAGTTCTGCTTTGAACGGATCTTTGGTGCGGGAGGCATGCCCAGTGCACATTCTGCGACGGTATGCGCACTGGTTGTTTCGACTGCTGTCGTATATGGTCCGTCCGGATTTGAGTTTCCGATGGCGGTGTTCTTTGCCTTTATTGTCATGTATGACGCAATGGGGGTCCGCAGAGAGACCGGTGAGCAGGCCAAGGTACTGAATGAAATCGTAAGCCAGTGGTTTCAGATGGGAAATAAACTGCAGAGCAGAGATCCGATGGAACAGCTGAAGGAATTTGTCGGTCACACACCTTTGCAGGTTCTGATCGGCGCCATTCTTGGCTGCAGCATTGCTGCGATGGTCTGTAATGCCATGCATCTGATGTAGAAGCGAATTCATAAGGAAAGGAAGACGGTTATGAAAAGATTAACGGCTGTACTTTTAGCAGGAATAACCGCTTCTGCAGCTCTTCTGTCCGGCTGCGGAAGCACTAAGGAAGCAGAGGACTATTCAATCGCAGAGACCATTCCACAGGAGGACAGCTCTGCAGAGGATACTGCAGCGGAACCTGCCGGGGAGGAAGCTCCGGAGGGAAAGGTCCGCAGCCAGCTGACCAATGAGTGGATTGATGAGGATTTATACGACCAGCGCCCTCTTGCCGTTATGTATCCGATCAACAAAGAGGGAATGCCGCAGTACGGATACGATAAGATCGACATCTTTTATGAAATTCTGGAAGAGGATGGCATGAGCCGTCAGATGGCGATCATGAAGGACTGGAAGGATCTGGACAAGATCGGAAATATTCGAAGCATTCGCGATTACTTTGTCTATGCTGCCCTTGAATATGATCCGATTATTGTTCACTTCGGTGGTCCGGTGGTCTATGTAAAGGACATTCTGACCCGCAGTGATGTTCAGAACATCAATGGTGTCGGCGGTGAGCTTGGAGACAGCTATGATGCATTTTTCCGTGAGAATCCGGACGGACGTGCGTCGGAGCATACTGCATATACGAAAAGCGAGCTTCTGCTGAAGGCCTGCGATACTGCAGGATTTCAGCTGAATTATCGCGATGATGTGTTTGCGGATTATAAGGACAAGTCTCACTACCAGTTCACAGAAGCATCGAACAAGAACACTCTGGAGCAGTACGGCGACAAGGCAGTGCCTGCAGAATCTCTTGATTTCTCGGCGGCCTATCCGCATGACACACCGACGTTTGAATACCATGCAGACGACCATCTGTATTACCGCAGCATCTACGGAGAGCCTCAGAAGGATGGTACTACCGGAACACAGCTTGCGTTTGAAAACGTACTGGTACAGTGGACCTATTATGAGGTCCGGGACGACAACGGATATCTGGCGTTCCGCATGCATGACAAGACGCATGACGGCATGTTCATCACGGAAGGAAAGATGATCCATGTAACCTGGGAAAAGGACAGTGACTACGGTCCGACAAGATATTACGATGATAACGGAGATGAGATCACGCTGAATACCGGAAAGACGATGGTATGCGTTCTTACCGACGACAAGGCGTTTGAGGTAGATGGAGCAGTGATCAACCCGTCGTCGTATTAATCGCTTTTCCTGCTATCGATAATCATCATAATCATCGTAGCTTTGATCGTAACGGTTGTCATAGTACTGATCGCCGTGATCATAGCGGTGATTCTCATAATAATCATTGCGCTGCACATGTGCGCGGCGCGCTCTCCTTCTCCGCTGTCTTGCACGTTCTCTTGCATCGTGCATGGCAGCGGAGAAGTGTATAAAGAGGGTCAGAACAAGCGATACACCAATTATCGTAAGAAGAACAGATGATACATTGATGTAGGTGGTGTCGTTCTGGCCGAATACAATATAGTGGGAAATTATTTTCTTCAAAGGATTTCCGGCCTTTTCCGAATTACCGGGCTGCAGCATCTCTTCTGCCACGGAGGTATCCGTCTGACCGGACAGACTCGCAGGAACCAGTGTGGTGGTTCCGACGACCGTGCCGTCCGTACCGCCGAAATAATAGGTGATGATGTTATTCTTACAGTCAGAGGTAAGGTCGTTCAGCTCTGCAGAGGAAGGGAGAATAACCACTCCGCCGTCTGCCGGGGTGAGCGCCGGGGTGCCGGAGCCCAGAAGATCCTTTCCTTCTGTCAGAAAAGAAATTCCATCCGAAGCAGGAAGGCCATCTCCCTGTTCTACGGACTGAAGCGAGAAATTCTCATATCCATAATCGAAAAGCGTTGCCGTGTCCTCAAACTGTGCAGGATCATCTTCCCGCATGACCACACAGATCAGCTTCATATCTCCGCGTTCACAGCCTGTTACAAGGTTTTCATGTGCCTGACTGGTGTATCCGGTTTTGCCGCCGATGATTCCGGTGTAAGGAACCTGACCGGTGATCAGCGCATGCTTGTTGGTCAGAGTAAAGTCATCCGGCTGCGTAGAGGTTGCCTGAAAATGGTAAGAGGCACAGTTTCCGATCTGCAGACAGACCTTATTGTCAAAAAAAGCCCTTCCGATCATGCCGAGATCGTAGGCACTGGTGTAATGATTGTCATCGTAGAGACCATTGGTGTTGACAAAATGAGAATCGCTGCAGCCAAGCTCTGCTGCCTTTTCGTTCATCATATCCACAAATGCATCGATGGATCCGGCTGTTTTCTCTGCGAGAGCGTTGGCACATTCATTTGCGGATCCGACCATCAGACCGTAAAGTGCTTCTTCCACGGTAATGGTTTCGCCGACACTCATTCCAATGTTGGATCCATCTGCAGGTACGGCTGCGATTGCGGATTCTGAGAACGTAATCGTGTCCTTCAGATCCAGATTCTCCGCAGCAAGGAGACAGGTCAGCATTTTGGTCGTACTTGCCGGATACATTTTGTCATGGATGTTTTTGGCATAGAGAATGGTTCCGGTTCCGGCATCGAGAAGAACTGCACTTTTGGCTGTGATGGCAGGGCCTTCCGGCCAGCCGGAAAGCTCATTGGACTGAATCGGTTCCGCCTTCTGCGCGGCTGCCTGTGTGGTGTTGACGACATGTCCGTCTGCAGTCAGGACATCTCCCTCGGAGCTGTTTACAATGGTATCGGAATATGCGTTGTCAGATACAGAAGGAGCAGCCAGCACAGGCTGAAGAAAAGACATACAAAGAACGCCGCTGCAGGCAGCGGCGCAAATGGTTTCATTGAGTTTACGAAAACCGGTGTTGTTCCGGTTATATCTCTTATTTCGCAAGGGCTTCAATCTTCTCCTGGAGAGTCTCTTTGGGAATCAGACCCACACTTGAACCGACCACTTCCCCGTTCTTAAAGAATAAAAGTGTGGGAATCGACATCACATGATATCTCTCTGCAATGTCTGCTGCGTCGTCGACATTGAGCTTGCCGATCTTGACCTTTCCCTGGTATAAGGGTTCCATTGCTGTCACATACGGGCCCATCATCTTGCAGGGACCGCACCAGTCTGCGTAGAAATCTACAACAACCGGAATCTCGCTTTTCAAAACTTCTTTTTCAAAATTGTCTGCTGTAAAAATCATGATATCCTCCTCTCTCCCGCAGACGTAAGCTATGCAACAGGTTCATCAACAGGTAATCTGTCTGCGGAACGGATCTTTGCAGAGAGATTATAACACAGCTCACGAAACGTCAACAGGAGCCTCTCCTTCCGGCTTTCGCTTCAGAATATATTTGTTGATTTTGTTTCCCTTCGCGGAAAAACGCTCCTCATACTCCGTCATGACATTTCCCTCATTCATAACCGGATCTGCGTGAAGATCGTAGGTGACGGCATCCATCACAAAAGAGCTGAAGGGAACCTCTTCTACTGCAAAATCAAAAAGCTCCCGGTTGTCTGTCTTAAATTCAATTCTTCCGTCCTCGCTCAGAATGACATCATAACGGCGAAGAAATTCCTTCGAGGGAAGGCGCCTTTTGGCATTTCGCTTCTTCGGCCAGGGGTCAGAGAAATTCAGATAGATGACATTTACTTCTCCGGGAGCAAAGTATTCCGTGATCAGCTCTGCTTCGCCGCGGATAAAGCGGAGATTCGGCAGCTGCAGCTCATCCTGCCGGTCTACACCCCGCAGAAGTACACTGGAATATTTCTCAATCCCAATGTAATTGATTTCAGGATGAAGCTGGGCAAGCTCCAGAATAAATCTTCCCTTTCCGGTTCCAATCTCAAGATAGATGGGATTGTCGTTTCCGAACACTTCTTTCCAGGTTCCTTTGTTTTCTTCCGGGTTCTGAATTACAAACGGGCTGGCAGAGATGGTATCTCTTGCCCGCGGAATATTGCGAAGTCTCAATGCGTATCTCCTTGTATGAAATGAATGCTTCGGTATTTTGCTTCAGGCTCCTTTATGATAGCAAACACACTGATTTTGAACAAATTTAATTCCGAGTTTATTGCCTTTTTATTTCTCTGTGAGAAAATACTTAATGTAGCTTCCCATACCTGTTTTGTGACCGGAGGGGACCGTCCGGTTCTTTCCTGAAACGGTATTTTGAATTATTACAACGCTGCGGCAATTTTCCACAGCAGAAATGAGACATTATGGATGAAGTAAAAGAACCGAAAAAACCATTGATGACCTTCTGGATTGTAGCGATGGTTCTTCTGTTTCTTCTGAATCTGGTGGCCGTTCCGATCGCGAGAAGCTCGCAGATCAAGGAAACGGACTACGGTACGTTTATGAAGATGACGGAAGAAAAGAAGATCGATAAGGTCGAGATCGAATCCAATAAGATTCTGTTCACATTGAAATCAGAGGGTGAGGATCCGAAGAAAATACAGACCGTCTATGAAACCGGACTGATGGATGACGCGGGACTTGTACAGCGGCTGTATGATGCGGGTGCAAATTTCTCCAGTGAAATCATTGAGCAGCAGTCTCCTCTTCTCTCCTTCCTGATTTACTGGATTCTTCCGATTGTGATCTTTACGGTCATGGGGAACATTCTGCGCAAGAAGATGCTCAAGAACGTGACCGGAGATGACAGCATGACCTTCGGAGGCGGCTTCGGCGGACTTGGCATGGGGAAAAGCAATGCCAAGGTTTACGTGAAGTCCTCGGACGGAATCAAGTTTTCGGATGTAGCAGGCGAGGAGGAAGCCAAGGAAAATCTTCAGGAGATTGTTACCTATCTGAAGAATCCGACGAAGTATCAGGAGATCGGTGCGAAGATGCCGAAGGGTGTGCTTCTTGTAGGCCCTCCCGGAACCGGTAAAACCATGCTGGCAAAGGCAGTTGCAGGCGAAGCGGATGTGCCGTTTTTCTCCATGTCCGGCTCTGAGTTTGTAGAGATGTTTGTCGGAATGGGCGCTGCCAAGGTGCGTGATCTGTTCAAGCAGGCAAAGGAAAAGGCTCCCTGCATTGTTTTTATTGATGAAATTGATGCAATCGGCGGAAAGCGCTCCAGCGGCGGCAATTACGGCGGAAACGATGAGAGGGAGCAGACACTGAATCAGCTGCTTACGGAGATGGACGGCTTTGAAGGAAACAACGGCGTCATCATTCTGGCAGCGACCAACCGTCCGGAATCTCTGGATGCGGCATTGACTCGTCCCGGACGTTTCGACCGGAGAGTTCCGGTTGAGCTTCCGGATCTTAAGGGGCGTGAGGATATCCTTAAGGTACACGCAAAGAAGATCCGGATTGCGGATGATATTGACTTCAACAAGATTGCCAGAATGGCAGCAGGTGCCTCCGGTGCAGAGCTTGCCAACATAGTCAACGAGGCAGCTCTTCGCGCTGTTCGTGACGGAAGAAGTTTTGCAAATGAGAGCGATATGGAGGAATCCATCGAGGTTGTCATTGCCGGCTACCAGAAGAAAAATGCAATCCTTTCCGACAAGGAGAAGCTGGTCGTTTCGTATCATGAAATCGGTCATGCTCTTGTGGCTGCACTGCAGGATGGTACTGCTCCGGTTCAGAAGATTACAATTATTCCGAGAACAAGCGGAGCTCTTGGCTATACCATGCAGGTGGACAAGGGAAATCACTATCTGGTGAGCAAGGAAGAACTGATGAGCGAAATTGCAACGCTCTGCGGCGGACGTGCAGCCGAGGAGGTGGAATTCCGTTCGGTATCTACCGGAGCTTCGAATGACATTGAAAAGGCAACCAAGCTTGCACGACAGATGATTACGCAGTATGGTATGAGCAGTGAATTTGGTATGGTTGCGCTGGAAACCGTGAACAACCAGTATCTTGGCGGCGACTCTTCTCTGGCCTGCTCGCCGGATACACAGACGAAGATCGATCAGCAGGTGGTCAGCCTTGTGGAGCAGCAGCATCAGAAGGCAATCCGGATTCTGACAGAGAACAAGCACAAGATGGATGAGCTTGCACAGTATCTCTATGAGAAGGAAACCATCACCGGGGATGAGTTTATGGATATTCTGAACCGTAAGCCCCAGCTCGAGGATAAGACTGCGGAAGCCGCTGCTGAGAAAACGGAAAGAGAGGAATAAACGGGTGGAAAATCATAAGGAAATCATCGAGTATCGCTATGACACGCAGCTTCTTCTGGATGTCTATGGAATGGATGATGATGCATGCGACGATCTTGTCGATGAGACCAGAGATTACATTATTGACAATTTTAAGGGAGACTGCCTGATTGTTGCTGGTGATACCGGTGAAGACGAAATCGGCGGAGAAAAGGCGACATTGAAGCTTCATTACCACACCAATGAGCCCTGGCTGGTGCTGGAGTACTTCCGCTCTCTCGGAGAGATCTACGACATTGTTGTCGAAGATATGCAGCGGCAGACCGACGGATTGCACGGCTGATGTGCAGCTGTAAAGAATGCAGAGGAGGATTCGTTCCTCCTCTTTTTTTGTGTCCGAAAAAACAGATTCCCGGATTACATTTCAGATTTAGATCAGATTTGAATCAGCAGAACGCATCGGAATATGTGAATTCTGTGGATAACTGAGCAAAATGTTCCAACCGGCAGTGGAAATAATTAGATAGAAGTACAGAAATCCATGCAACATCAGGAATGGATCTTGTCCTGAACCCGCATCTTTGTTACGATGCATCCATCTTCCAAAGAGATTCCGCGAGAATCTGGCGGAAGATTGGAAATCGTTTCTGAGACCGCTCAGGGCGATCCCATCATCTGCAGACCGGAGTTCTTCCGGCATGCCTGACCATTCGGAAACAGGCAGTAACTCATCTTCAATTTCATTTAGAACATCATACAGAACAGGAGCGATACAAATGACGGATCAGAAGGATCCCGAAAGGGTGATCATTTGTGACAGCGAAACCTGTTACGGAGAACGGCTGATGGAGTATCTGAAGGGGCATCTTCCGTTTCCGTGCGAGATGGAGCTGTATACATCGGCAGAAAAACTGCAAAGAAGTGAAAAAGGAGAGAGCGATGGAAATGCTTCGCTTCTTATCATTTCGGAGAAAGAGTACGAAAAGGGAGCAAAGGGGACGGATGAGGAAAGAGTCCTTGTCCTGAATGAGAGCGGGAAATATCTGGGCGGAAGGGTACACACCATCAGTAAGTACCAGTCCTCCGGTGTGATTCTGGAGATGGTGAAGGAACTGGCAATGGGTCAGGAAGGCGCCTCGCCGGGAATGATCCGTCATGGAGAAGAGTGCCGGCTGATCGGCTGTTATACACCGATTTCCAGGTGCCTGCAGACAACCTTTTCCCTGATGTTCGGACAGCTTCTTGCAAGGCAGCATAAGGTACTTTATTTGAATTTTGAGAATTATCCGGGACTGGATCGGATGCTTGGCAGAAGCTTTCGCGGAACGATAGCGGATCTGCTTTATTACAACGAATGTGCAAGGGAGAAGCTGACTGCACAGCTGGCTCTTCTGACAGAGAATCTGAATGGTCTGGACTATATTCCTCCGATGAAATCCTTCACGGAGCTGAAGGCGATTCTGAAGGATCAGTGGATCGGACTTTTCCATTCGCTGGAAGAGATTACAGATTACGAATATATCATTCTGGATCTTTCAGAGTCTGCGGAGGGCCTGTTTCAGATTCTGAGGGAGTGTGATCGGATTTTTACGATTGTGCGAGAGGATGAATGGTCCGGGGCGAAGCTTGCAGCGTACGAACAGCTTCTTCAGATGAATGGGTATGAGGACATTGCAGCGAGAACAAGGAAATGCCGATTCCCGATTTTCCGTGAGCTTCCTGCAGCAATGGAGAACCTGACACATGGAGAAATGGCAGACCTTGTTCGCAGGATGATGGAAGAGGAAGGTTATGAAGGGCTCTGAGAGAGAACGGGAAGAAGAAAGGGGCTCCTTATTTGCGGAAAGGAGCCGGAGAATACGTGAATGCGTACTGGAGAGAATTGATTTTTCTGCGGAAGTCAGTGATGAAAGGGTTCTGGAGCTGATTGATGAAGAAATTACGTTGTTTGCTTCCGAAGAAGAGGTTCTCGTTTCCGAAATGAAAAAGCTCCGACAGGAGGTGTTTCATTCCCTGCGAAAGCTCGACATCCTGCAGGATCTTGTGGACGATCCTTCCATCACGGAAATTATGATCAACGGTGCCGATTCTGTCTTTGTTGAAAGACGGGGAGCGGTGAGTCAGCTCCCTGTCAGGTTTGGATCCGAAGAAAGGCTTTTGGATGTTGTGACCCGTATCGTCTCTTCCTGCAACCGCGTCGTCAGTGAATCTTCTCCGATTGCGGATGCGAGACTTCCAAACGGTGACCGCGTGAATGTCGTGCTTGCTCCGACAGCGCTGAACGGACCGATTCTTACGATTCGAAGGTTCCCGGAGCATCCGATTGAAGTGAAGGATCTTCTCGGATTTGGCTCAATGTCCCGGAGTGTTGCGGATTTTCTGGGAGCTCTGGTACAGGCGGGATATAACATTTTCATCAGCGGTGGTACCGGCTCCGGAAAAACCACATTCCTGAATGCAATGTCGTCCTTTATTCCGAAGGAGGAGCGGGTCATCACGATTGAAGACAACGCAGAGCTGCAGATCCGGCATATTCCCAATCTGGTACGGCTGGAAGCAAGAAACGCAAATGTAGAGGGCTGTGTTCCGATCAGCATCCGTGATCTGATTCGTACATCCCTCCGAATGCGGCCGGATCGGATCATTGTCGGAGAGGTCAGAGGCGGCGAAGCGGTAGATATGATTCAGGCTATGAATACGGGACATGATGGCTCTATGTCCACCGGACATGCCAACAGTGCAAAAGACATGATGTCCCGTCTGGAGATCATGATTCTTCAGGGAGCGGAGCTTCCTGTTGCGGCAATCCGCGCACAGATTGCGTCGGCTCTGGATATCGTGGTTCACCTGGGAAGACTGCGCGATAAGAGCAGAAAGGTGCTGGAAATTGCAGAAGTGCTTGGAATTCAGGAGGGAGAGATTGCCATGAGGACGATATTCCGGTTTGAAGAAAGAGGGGAATGCAATGGAAAGATTACAGGAGTCTGGGTTCGGGAGAATGAACTGGAGAAGAAGGATAAGCTGGCTCTTGCAGGAATTCGACTTCCGGACGGATAAAAAACGAATTCTGTTTCTTCTGGAAGCATTGGGAATCACTCTCTTAATTTGTCAGGTGTTCTATTCTTCACTGACGGCGTTTATTTTTCTGCTCCCCCTGACGGCAGCAATTTATCTTCGAAGCAAGAAGAGGGAGGATGAGAAAAGATGCCAGGAGCTGGTGACAGAATTTAAGGAATGTATGAACAGCCTTCTGACGGCATTGAAAGCCGGATATTCCTGTGAAAATGCTTTTCGCGCTGCAGAAGAGGAAATGATTGTTTTTTATGGAAAGCACAGCGAGATTGTGCATGGCTTGAACCGGATTGTCGGAGGACTGGACAGCAATGTTCCTCTGGAAGAGCTGCTTCGAGGATTTGCATCGGAAAGCAGATCGGAGGAAATCCGGGACTTTGCGGAAATCTTTGCCATTGCAAGGAAAAGCGGCGGCAACATGACGGACATTTTACAGCGAACGATTTCACAGATTCAGAATCGGATGGATGTGGAACGGGAAATTCGTGTTCTCATGAGCAGTAAGAAACTGGAACAGACCATCATGGATGTTGTTCCGTTTGGAATCATTGCATATATCGGAATCACCTCCCGGGGGTTTTTCGATGTTCTGTATCACAATACGGCAGGGATTTTGATTATGACGGCCTGTCTTCTGGCTTATCTGGGGGCATTTGTCCTGTCTGAGAAAATTGCAGCGATCAAGGTATGAGTTCGAATCGGGTGAGGTTCTATGATTCAAATCTGTGTGTATCTTTTCATACTGGCCCTGTTCCTTATGCTGGGGATTCTGTCTCGAAATGAGAAGGCTCTTTTATCAGAATCGGATTCCTGCGTGAGCCGGTGGCTTCGGAGAATATCCGTCTATCTGTACCGGAAGCATCTGAGACTTCACAGGAAGAGAGGGTGGCGGGGAGCATCATCGGAAAGC
This sequence comes from Firmicutes bacterium CAG:791, assembly GCA_000431495.1. Classification (GTDB taxonomy): domain Bacteria; phylum Bacillota; class Clostridia; order Lachnospirales; family Lachnospiraceae; genus CAG-791. The sequence continues at coordinate 124,790 of HF986569.1, forward strand.
TCTTCTGCAGAGATGGTCCGGCAGAATCTCCGGATTCTCCATCCCTCTGTCCGGATCCGGACAGAAGAGGCGAAATATTTTGTGGATAAGATACAGATCATTCTGGTTTTTTTACTGGCAGCGGATATTCTTGCTTCTGCGCTCTGGTTTTCTGACAGGCAGGAACCCTTGATTTCCGGGGAAGGTGTGATACAGCGGCCAGAGGATTCCGGATCGTCCTATCAGCTTACGGCGGAGGTGAGCACGGAAGATACATCCGGAAAGAGCGTTTCGATTGGTGAATACGATCTGAAAATTGATGGCCGTAAGTACACAGAGGAGGAAGCAGAGCGTCTTATTCTTCAGCTTTTCCAAAAGCTTCCGGAATTGATTCAGAAGGAGAATCGGAATCTGAATTATGTAACCGGCGATCTGGAGCTGATTTCGTCGGTCGAAGGATATCCGTTTCATATTTCCTGGGAGAGCAGCGATTACAAGACAGTGGATGTGGATGGAACCGTGAATTCGGACGAAATTGCAGCAGGAGAACATAAAAAAGTACAGCTTACGGCAGAGCTTTCCTATGAAGGAAGGAAGAACAGCAGGACCTATGATGTTTTCGTTTTCAGAAAACCGGAAAGTGAAGAAGTAAAACTGAGAGAGGGGATCCGCAGAGAGCTCGAAGAAACGGAGAGCAGGACACAGACGAAACAGGAATTTCGGCTGCCTTCTGCAGTGAATGGAATTCCTCTGCAATGGAGAGAGAAGAAGGAGGACAGGAGCATCCTTTTGTTTGTTCTTCTTGCGGCTGCCGGAATTGCTGCATTTGCCGGAAAAGACCGGGAGCTTCACAGAAAGGTTCTGGATCGGGACCGGGAGCTTGCCCTGGATTATCCGCTGATTATCAGCAAGATGACGCTGTATCTCGGAGCGGGAATGAGTATGCGGAATATTTTCTATCGCCTGGGGGAGGATTATCAGAGGCAGCAAAAAGAAGGAGGTGAGAAACGTTATGTATATGAAGAAATTCTTCTGGTATGCCGCGAGCTTGACAATGGGATATCGGAAGGAGCCGCCTATACCAATTTCGGCAAGCGGTGCCGGTCCTGGCACTATTCCAAACTGAGTACTCTTCTTGTATCCAACATCAAGAAGGGAAACAGTGAGCTTCTAAAGGCTTTACAGGAAGAAGCAGACCGCTCGTTTGAAGAGAGAAGAAGCATTGCAAGGCAGATGGGAGAAGAAGCCGGGACCAAGCTGCTTCTTCCCATGATGATCATGCTGGGAGTTACGCTGGTAATTATTATGATTCCGGCCTATTTCAGTTTCTCCCTGTAAGTAGCAACAGAAAGTGAGTTGCCGCAGAAAGGCTGCGGCAGGAAAGGACACTATGAAAAAAGCAGGTTATGCGTGGTTTCGAATCAGGAATTATATGAAAGAGAAGCTCCATTCCGGACATCGGTTTCTTATAGACGAATCCGGTATGGGAACTGTGGAGCTGATTCTGATCATTGTTGTACTGATCGGGCTGGTGATTATTTTTAAGAAACAGCTGACTTCATTGGTGAATACGATTTTTGAGACGATTACCAGCAAGAGCAATGACGTTCTCGGGTAATCGGAATACGGAAAAGGCAAGATGAAGAAGAGAAAAGTTAAGAGAAAAGATGGATATCTGACGGTTTTTCTTGCCTTGTCTCTTCCGATTATTCTCTCCCTCGTTTTTGTTCTTCTGGACGGAGCAAGAAGAAATGCAATTCGGATGCAGACGGAGTTTGCGACAGACACTGCTGTGAATTCCGTGCTGGCGGAATTTAACAGAGAGCTGTTCTTACAGTATGACCTTCTGATGGTCGATACTTCGTATGGAGCAGGAAATCCGTCTGCATCCAATACAAAAGAGCACGTTCGGAAATATCTTGAAAAGAATCTGTCTTCGGGCGGTTTGCGCTCTTTTCGAAAAGGCGATTTTACCGGAACCTCACTGAAGGATCTGCAGCTGTCGGAGACAAGATTTGCTGCAGACCGGAACGGCCAGGCCGTGAAGGAGCAGATTCATGCCTATATGTCGGCAGAACCGGTTGGCGAGCTTGCTTCCGGGTTATTGGAGTCGATAAACGGATTCAATGGCTTTGGATTTGATACATCGGAGTGGGCAAGACGGAAAGCTGAGAACGAAGAGGAGCTGCGAAAAGGTCTGGAAGAAGCAAGAAGACGGAGAGAAGAACGCACCGGAGAAGACGAGAATGAGGAGATGCCGGAAGGAGAAGCAGAGGCCTCTGAAGCTGCTTCCTATGCAGCAGCCAACGGGATCGATGAAGAGCATGCATGGGATCCCTGGAAAGAGGTCAATGCGTTATATGGAACACCGATTCTGAAAACTGTTCTGGGGGACGGCGGAGACATCAGCGCGGAAAGCGTACGGGCAAATGACTATCTTTCCCATCGTACGCTCATGCAAGGGGATGGAGCGAAGGCTGCAAACAGTCACCATTACAGTGAGGTCAATGCTCTTTTGATGAATGCATATCTGAATGAAAAGTGTGGGAATTATCGGAATACACTGGAGAAAAGCCGGCTGAAATACCAGATGGAGTATCTGCTCTATGGAAAAGATTCAGACCGTGAGAATCTGGAAAAGACGGCGGAAACATTGCTTCTGGTTCGCCTTGCAGCGAACATGGCATATCTGTATTCGGACGGAGGAAAGAAGACAGAGGCAAAATTCTGGGGAGTACTCCTGTCTTTGATTTGTTTCAGTCCGGAGCTTGAGCCGCTTTTTACCAATGCGATTCTTCTTGCCTGGATTTATTCCGAGTCGATCTGTGATTTGAAAGCATTGTTTGCGGGAGAGAAGGTACCTTTGATGAAGAATTCCGGTACATGGAAAACCGGACTTCTTTCGATCTTCAGACCTGGCCTTTCTTCCGGACATTCCGGATCCGGGAGCGGTTTGGATTATGTCAGCTATCTGAGAATTTTTCTTTTTCTGGAGAACGGAAATACACGGGATTTCAGACTGATGGATCTGATGGAGATGGATGTCCGGAAAGCGGAAAAAACAGAGAACTTTCGTCTGGATGGCTGTCTGGATACCTTCTCCATTGATGCTGTGGTAAGCGGGCGAGCCGGGTATGAATGCACAATTCATCGGGAAGCAAGCTATGAATAAAACCCTTGAAAATGGCAGGTGGAATCGGGATATCACATGGTAAGGGGAGGCTGGAAGCGATGCGCTTTTGGAGAATAAGATCCGTTTACAAAATGAATCATAAAATCAGAAAGCCTCTTCGGGAAACGGAAACCGGAAGGGCATCGTTTCCAGCCTCCTATCTTGCAGGCAGTATGACCTTGGAAGCTGCTTTGGTTCTTCCGATTTTTCTCTTTTTCATGATGGAAATTTTATATCTGTTCGATGGAATACGACTGCAGAGCAGCATGATTGCGGCACTTCATGAAACGGGAACACAGATTTCCGAATATGCATTCTATGCGAAGTACGGGATAGAGGGAAAGGAATTTCTTCCGGAGAAGGGAATGACCGGAACACTGGAATCTCTTGCTGTATCAGAGACATATGTGAGGAAATCGGTATCGGATTTTCTTGGAGATGAATATCTAGAGCATTCCTGTCTGGAAAACGGAAAAGGGGGAATCTCCTATCTTCGGTCTTCTATCCTGACAGAGGATGGAATTGTTGACATCACGGCAGATTATCGAATTCGACCGTTTCTTCCTTTGTTCGGATTGAAAAGTCTTCCGGTACAAAGCCGCTATTATGGCCACGCCTGGACAGGTTATGAAATCGGAAGCGGTAATGATACATGCGGGCAGGAAGGGGAAGAAGAGGAAGAAACTGTTTATGTCACATCTGCCGGAGTGGTTTATCACAGAAATCGGAACTGTACATATCTGAAGCCATCGATCCGGAAAATCGATGCCTCTCTGGTGGATGCCGCAAGAAGCAGGGACGGATCCAGATATTATGCCTGTGAATCCTGCAAACCGGAGAAAACAGGGACTTTGATCATCACCACGGATGGAAACCGGTATCATTCGTCAGCGTCCTGTTCGGCAATTCGGCGGGAAATACAGGAAATCAGTGAATCGGAGGCAGAGAAGACAAGAAGACCCTGTTCCAAATGCGGTGGGTGAGCGAAGAGACAGTGAATAAGGAAAAAGGAACAATGAAGAGCAGAAAGGATGATTCGCATGGAAGAAATCATTGGATATATGGCGGCGGCTGTGTATCTGGCGGGGAGCGGAATTGAGGACCTGAAAAAGCATAGTGTACCGGCATGGTGGCTGTTTCAGGGGATGGCAGGAGG
>HF986569.1:129135-133152 GCA_000431495.1 Firmicutes bacterium CAG:791
TGGAGAATGGCGCTTTTGTGTTCCGGTAAAAGTGATGGGAAGGAATTCATTATGTGCTTTCTTCCCGGAGCTGGTCTTCTTCTTATTAAAAGGCTTAGCGGAGCTGTGGGAGGAGGGGATGGAATTGCCTGGATTGGAATCTGTATGCTTCTGGGAATAAAAACAGGGCTCATCGTACTTGCGATTACTTTTGGTCTTGCTTTTTTCTGGAGCGCAATGCTGGTGATTCTGAAAAAAGCCGGGAGAAAATCCCGGATCCCGTTTCTTACCTTCAGTCTGACCGGATTTATGATCTGGACAGGTAGCTGCCTTTTTGTTCAACAGGAGATTCTGATGTGATGATCAAAGAGGAAATAAAGGAGCAGAAACTTCGAATAAAGGGATATATGACGGTGGAAGCAGCATTTGTCATGCCGATGGTGCTTTGTGTCTTTGTCATGCTGATTTATACGTCATTTTATCTTTATGACCGATGTGTGTTTAAACAGGATGCTTTTATTCTGTGCTTTCGCGAGAGCATTCGGAAGGAAGAAGGGGCACCGAGAGTAGATCCCTCATATATGCAGCAAGGAGAAGCCAGGCAGTTTGAAAACAAGTATTTTGCGGTGAACGATCTGGAAACATCTGCAAAAGCCATGGGAAAGAAAGCTGTGTTTCAGGGCTCTGCCAGAGTACTTCCGACCTCCTTCGGAAGTTATTTTCTGATGCCGAAATCCATCTGGAGACTCACCTTTTACGGGAGTGCAAGAAAAACAGATCCTCCCTGGTCGATACGAAGCTATCGAAGAAAAACGTATGTTGTAAAGAAGGGGCTGAAGGCATTGGAGAGTATTGCCGGCTCTGACCCGGAGTAAGCTGACTTCGGATTTCAGGAGGAAAAGAATTTATATGGAACATCGCATGTATTCAGACGCAATGACAAATTATCTCGTTCTCCGATGCCCGCAGGATGCTCAGAATGGGTATCAATACCGCATGCTTGCGGTAAATCGCATCAAAGGGCTTCTGCCCTGCAGCTTTCGAACCATAGATGGAGAGCATTTTCTTTATTACGGCATAACGTCGAGACAAAGTGTTGCCAGAATGTATGATCACAGACTGATCACAGGGGAGGAACTTCGAAAGATTTTATATTCTATGGCCGGAATGATTCATACATTATCGGAGTTTCTTCTGGATCCGGAAAAACTTCTTCTGGACCCGGAGTATATCTTTTTTGATTACGAGGAGGAACGGTATTTTTACACCTATTATCCGGAACCGCAGGGGAAGAGTCGGACAGAACTGTTTGAATATCTGTCTGAACGGACAGATGAAAATGATCATACGGCCAGAATCGTAATCTACCGGCTCTGCGAGCTTTCAGAAACACCGAATTTTGTATTGCGTGAAAAACTGCTGGATCATGAGTATCGAATGGCTGAAGTTGGGGAAGATGCCGGAGAAAGTGAAACATCTCCTCTTCCTTCATTGGAAACGTCAGAGGGTAAACCGGAAGAAAATGAGGATGATCCCTTTGCTGAACTACCTTCGGAAGCGGAAAAGAAAAAGAATTCCGGAGGAATTTCACCGGGAAAGCTGCTCGGAATCGCAATCTTCTTTTTTGCCTCGGCAGCAGGGCTGTGGATCAGCGGGTATTGGATTGAATTTACAGAAGAGGAATTATTTGGTGTGCGGGCAGGAATTCTGTGCTGTCTGATTCTGGCAGTTGCAGCGACGCTGGCCGGAATGATTCTTTCCTGGAAAAATGGGAAAAGAAGCCTGGAAGAGGAACAGAAAAAGAAAGAGGAGAAGAGAAAGAATGCCATGATGCAGACGGAAGAATAGTTTCTGCACGAAAATGATTGTGCTATGATGAATTCATGATTTCTGTACAGGTGCTGCGGACATATCGCGGCAGAAAGGAAGACATGAGAGACAGTAACTGCATTTTCTGTAAGATTGCAAATGGGGAGATACCTTCCGGAACAATTTATGAGGATGAGAAATTCCGGGTTATTCTGGATCTTGGTCCGGCGACCAGAGGACATGCATTGATTCTTCCCAAGGAGCACTATGCAAATTTGTTTGAGATGCCGGAGGAGTTGGCTGCGGATGCCATGAAACTTGCGAAGAGAATCGCAGAGCTTCAGAAGAACAGGCTTCATGCAGATGGACTGAACCTGGTTCAGAACAATGGCGCATCGGCAGGACAGACGGTAGAGCATTTCCATATTCATCTGATTCCGCGCTATGAGAATGATGGACAGACCATTGGCTGGAAGCCCGGAGAACCGTCCGGGGAAGAACTGGAAGAAATCCGACGCGAGCTGACAGAAGACTGAGAATATTGGAGTATCTTTATGAGCGGTATACGGGAAATAGAAGTTTCACAGATCACAGAAGCTGTCAAAGATATGTGCATTGCTGCAAATTATGGATTGTCTGAGGATATGCAGGAAAGCCTGAAGAAAGCGGCATCACAGGAAACGTCTCCGTTGGGGACGCAGATCCTTGCTCAGCTGGAGGAGAATCTGGAAATTGCACGCACCGAACAGATTCCGATTTGTCAGGATACCGGCATGGCAATTGTTTTTCTGGAAATCGGGCAGGAGGTCCATTTTATCGGCGGTGATCTGACGGAAGCTGTGAATGAAGGCGTTCGCAGAGGCTATAAGGAAGGATATCTTCGTAAATCTGTTGTATCGGATCCCCTGCTCAGAGAGAACACAAGGGATAATACGCCGGCTGTCATTCATATGTCGATTGTGCCGGGAAGCCGGGTGAACATTACAGTTGCACCGAAGGGATTCGGAAGTGAGAACATGAGCAGAGTATTTATGCTCAAACCGGCGGATGGGGAGGATGGAGTCATCCGTTCTGTTGTGCAGGCAGTAAAAGAAGCCGGCCCGAATGCCTGCCCTCCTATGATTGTCGGCGTGGGAATCGGAGGAGATTTTGAAGAATGTGCACTGCTGGCGAAGAAAGCTCTTACCTTAAATACGCAGGAACATTCAGAACTTCCTCATGTGTGCAGACTGGAAAAGACGATTCTCGATGAACTGAATCAGATTGGACTTGGACCCGCAGGACTTGGAGGACGTACAACGGCAATGAGCGTTCGGATTCTGACATATCCGACACATATTGCCGGACTTCCTGTGGCTGTAAATATCTGCTGCCATGTTAATCGTCATGAGAGCAGATGCATATAAGAAGTGGACGAACTTCTTAATGCTATGTCATTTTGCAAACGACAGGAGACCAGCAACATGGAAAAACACATTCAGGTTCCTTTTGATAAAGATACTGCAAGAACATTAAAGGCCGGAGATATGGTCTATTTAACCGGCACTGTTTATACCGCCAGGGATGCTGCTCATAAGAGGATGGACGAGGCCTTAAATGCCGGAGAAAAATTGCCTTTCGATCTGAAGGGAAACATTATTTACTATATGGGACCTTCTCCGGCAAGGGAAGGAGCCGTGATCGGAGCAGCAGGCCCGACTACAGCAAGCAGGATGGATAAGTATACACCACGGCTTCTTGATCTTGGAATGGGCGGAATGATTGGAAAAGGAAAAAGATCTCCAGCTGTTCAGGATGCGATTATCAGAAATGAAGCGGTATATTTTGCTGCAATCGGCGGTGCGGGAGCGTTGCTGTCCAAGCATATAGTGTCATCGGAAATAATTGCATATGAGGATCTTGGGACAGAGGCAATTCGAAAACTTACCGTTGAGGACTTCCCTGCAATCGTAGTGATTGATTCAAAAGGGGGGAATTTGTACCAGCTTGTTGAGAAAAGCACAACATCTTGTGATTGACTTTTAATATGCCTGATTGTATAATTGGGCATGCTCTCTCAAGAAGGGCTTCCCACTTGAAGAGTAACTTGGCCAAGGAAACCTTGGAATCAGGCTTTGGAGAAATACTCAAGAGGCTGAAGAGGCGCCCCTGCTAAGGGTGTAGGTCGGTTAATACCGGCGCGCGGGTTCAAATCCCGCTTTCTCCGCTTTGCAAGATGAGTTCGGGAGA
>HF986570.1:0-7662 GCA_000431495.1 Firmicutes bacterium CAG:791
TCTTCATGGAGTCTCCTTGCCGCAGAGAGATCGGAGAGAATCGGTCGTGTTTCGGGTGGTCTTGACCTGGGATGTAAGACATGAATCAGATCAGAATCCGAATGCAATCAGATCCTTTCTGGCCTCTGCAAAATAGAATGGAATGGGATTGTTTCATGCATAGACTTCGTTCGATCAAAGGAATGAAAATCAGAGTAAGAAAAATTTGAGATGGCCGGAGCCAATAGAGAAGGTCCGGATAAAGAAAGGGAACGCAGATATGCACTTGTTGCCTGAAGTATAGCAGGAAGGGTGGCCTTTGAATACTGGAAGAACTTCATAAAGATTTGGGAAGCCGGTTTGTAGATATTTTTATCGTTATCCACAATTACCTTTGACCGTCGACATTTTATCCTGCTCCTGCGCCAATAAAGAGTATGGTTTTTGGCAGAATAGTGTAAAATAAAAAGATACGTCTGCCTTCAGTCGCGACGGATAAGAAGAGAGGGAGTTGTCTGCAAATGAGTGAGAAAACAGAAGTGAGGGAAGTTCGGAATATGACAGAGGGGAATCCGGCGAAGCTGATTTTCTTCTTTGCCATTCCTTTGATGCTGGGAAATCTTTTTCAGCAGGTGTATACGATCACAGATACCATTATTGTCTCCAGAGGCGTAGGGGTTGATGCGCTGGCGGCGCTCGGATCAGCGGACTGGTACAATTATCTGGTGCTTGGAACGGTGCAGGGACTGACGCAGGGCTTTGCGATCCTTATGGCACAGTTTTTTGGCGGGAAGGAGTATGGGGATCTTCGGAAGGCCTGTGCTCATTCTGTGAGGCTTTCTGTGATCAGTGCGCTTCTTCTGACGGTTGTGGCGCAGCTTTCGGTGGGACCGGTGCTGACGATTCTGCATGTGGATGCGGCAATACGCGGAGCAGCAGAGCTGTATATCCGGATCATTTTTGCAGGAATTCCGGCACAGATGCTGTATAACTTCTGTGCATCAGAGCTGAGGGCCCTTGGCAACAGCAGAGACCCGCTGATTGCGATTGTGATTTCATCACTGCTCAATATCGTGCTGGACGTTCTGTTTGTTTTCGTCATTCCTTTTGGAATCGGCGGAGCAGCTGTGGCGACGATTCTGGCACAGGCCGTTTCCGGCGTGTATTGCCTTTTCGTTGTGCGGAGGGTGGAATACCTTCATTTCTCTGCAGAGGATGGAAGAGGAAATCCGCAGATGGACGGAAGGCTGATGAAGCTGGCTCTTCCTGTGATGCTGATGAATAATATCATTGCCATCGGCGGAATGATTGTGAATTCCGTAGTCAATCAGCTTGGAGTCGCTTTTGTTGCGGGATACACTGCCACCAATAAGCTGTACGGGGCGTTGGAAATGGCGGCGCTTGCGTATGGCTATGCCATGCTGACTTATATTGGGCAAAATCTCGGAGCTGGGCGTTACGAGAGAATCCGGCGAGGATTTCGTGATGCGCTGCTGATTGCATTTGCGACGAGTGCATTGATCGGGGGCGTTATGATTCTGCTCCGGCATCAGATCATCGGACTGTTCATTCCTGCGTCCGGAGAGGAAGCGGTGCAGGCGACAGGCTATGCAATCCAGTATCTCATCATTATGAGCTCCGCGCTGTTCATTCTCTATCTTCTGTATGTGGCACGAAGCACTCTTCAGGGCCTTGGCAACACCAGAATGCCGATGGTTTCCGGGCTTGCCGAGTTTGCCATGCGAACTTTCATGGCAATCGTGATGACAAGATTCCTTGGAGGAGTTGCCGTGATGTGGGGAGAGATTCTGGCATGGGTTGGTGCAGATCTGGTATTGGTCGGAGCTCTGCTCCGCGAATTCCGGAAGCTTAAGAAGCTGGAACAGAATACATAATAATTCGGAAAATTTTTTGAAAGAAAATCCCCCGGAAGCAGTGGAAAAGCTGCATCCGGGGGATTCCTGCGTCCGAAAAAGAAAGGTCGGAGCCTTGTTGTGTCCGGAAAGGCTTCCGAACCATAGGAAAACAATCTTCTTTTCATGCATTCTGGCCTGACGGATCAGAAGATCCACCAGAAGAAAATTGTAGTTGCCTCCCTTTTATTCAAGCGTGAACTCCGCGTACTCGGATACGGCGCTGGAATTTCCGATCATGATGCGGAACAGACCGGGCTCCGAACCGAAGCTTCCGTCTGCGCGGGTAAATGCGAGCATATCCGGAGTAATGGGAAAGCTTACCGTTTTCTTCTCACCGGGCTGCAGTGTCACCTTTCGGAAGCCCTTCAGCTCTTTGATCGGACGGACAACGCTTGCCGTCACATCCTGCAGGTAGAGCTGGATGGTTTCGGTTCCTGCAAAGGAGCCGGTGTTTTCCACCTCAACCGAGGCCTGCAGACTGTTAGTACCGGAGTCCTCACTGAGAACGGTATCAGACAGAGACACTTCGGAAACGGAGAAGTCCGTGTACGACAGACCGAATCCAAACGGATACAGGGGCTCGTTGGGAATGTCGGTATATTTGGAGGAAAAACGGGGATCGGCATTCGGTCCAACGGGCCTTCCGGTTGCAAAATGATTGTAGCTGACAGGAAGCTGTCCGACGCAGTAGGGGAAGCTCATCGGAAGCTTTCCCTGCGGAGCGGTTTTGCCGGTCAGAACATCCAGAATGGCGTGTCCGCCCTCGGTTCCGGGAAGCCAGACCTCCAGGATCGCTTTGGCCTTCTGCGAAATTTCGCGAAGGTCAAGCGGCCGGCCGTTGAAGAGAACCACGACAATGTTCGGGTTCACCTCGTAAACGGCACGGAACAGCTCCATCTGAATTTCCGGAAGATCCAGGAAGGCACGGCTCGTTGCTTCGCCGGACTGAAGGAAATGCTCGCCAAGCGGCATGACAACGAGCTCGGCTTCCCTGGCTGCCTGGATTGCGGCAGCCTTCATTTCAGACAGCTCTTCGGCAGAAAATGTCTGATTGACCGATCCGGTAAATCCGGTGAGAACAACGTCATTTCCAAGAACCGGGCAGCCCGGAGTGAAGCTCGTGCGAGATGCATCCATGCATTCTTCTGCGGCGTCCTGAATGGAAACGGTATCCTTGGGATCGCCGGTAAAGGCCCAGCTGGACTGCAGTTCTGTGTTCTGTGTATAGGGGCCGATGAAGGCGATTTCCTTCGACAGATCCAGAGGAAGAAGACCGTCATTCTTCAGAAGAACGAAGCTCTCCGAAGCCGCTTTTCTTGCAAGCGCCCGGTGTTCCCCGCAGAGAATCACCTCTTTTTCCTTTTCCGCATCTGCATCCTTATAGGGATTCTCGAACAGCCCAAGATCGTTTTTCAGCTTCAGAATACGAAGCACGCATTCATCAATGGCGGATTCGTCGACTTCGCCGCCTTCCACGAGAGATTTCAGATTCCCTGCATAGCAGCCGGACATCATGTCGATGTCCACGCCGGCCTGAATGGCCTTCAGGGCAGCATCTCTCTCGTCCGCGGCATAGCCGTGACGGATCATTTCCGGGATGGCGGTGAAGTCTGTGATGAGAACCCCGTCAAAGCCGAATTCCTTGCGAAGGATCTCCTTCATCAGCCACTGATTTCCGGTTGCAGGAATGTCATTCACGGTGTTGAAGCTGGTCATGACAAGCTTTACACCTGCATCCACGGCAGCCTTGTAGGAGGGAAGATAGTAGTCGCGCAGTGTCCGCTCGCAGAGCTCTACGGTGTTGTAATCACGGCCCGCCTGTGCAGCGCCGTATGCGGCAAAATGCTTGACGCAGGCAGCTATTTTGCCGGAGGCCTTCACGTCATCGCCCTGAAAGCCTTTCACGATTTCAGAGGCAAACAGGCGGTTGAGGTATGGGTCCTCTCCTGTGGATTCCACAACTCTGCCCCATCTGGCGTCCCGCACAAGATCCACCATAGGCGCAAAGGTCACATGCAGGCCGCTTGCGGCGGCTTCTCTTGCGGCGGCAGCAGCGCACTCGCCGGACAAAGCCGGATCAAAGGTGGCACCCTGGGCAAGGGGCGCAGGAAAAATTGTTTTCAGTCCATGAATGACATCCAGCATAAACAGCATGGGAATGTGGTGAGGCTGCACAGACATTGCCTTATCCTGAATGGCCTTTAAGGTATCTGCACCGTAGGATCCGAGAATCGTTCCTGCGGATTGAAGGTCCTTCACATCTACACCGAAGTTCTGTGCCGGGCCCGTGAGCGTTCCTTCCTCGTCCTCCGTAAAGAAAAGTCCCATTACCTGAAACATCTGATCGATTTTCTCCTGGAGGCTCATGTCGTGTAACAGTTCGTTTAGTTGCTGCTCTTTCATACGTTCCTTTCCGGCCGCAGCTTCTCTGCGGCCTGATGAGTAAAATGCTGTGAAGAAACAATGACGGTTGTGTCAGGGAGAGTGTCTGTCCTCCAGTTCCCGGTAGGCAAGCGGAGAAAAACCAGAATACTTCCGAAATACTTGATTGAAATAGCTGACGGAAGAGTAGTTTAAGATGGATGCAATGTCTGTGACACTGAGATCCGTGCTGTTCAGCAGATCCTTCGCCCGTTGAACCTTGACTCGGTTGACCATACGGATGTAGGAGACACCGCACTTCTTTGTGAAGTTGCGAGAGAAGTCATAATAACTCATGTGCATGAAGTCGGCGGCCTCTCTGGTCGACATTTCATTATCTGTATGGTTCAGAATATATTCGAGAAGCTGCTGGAATTCGCCATACATGGTGGACTTGCGGTCCACGTAACCAAGTTTTAACTGATTCTCCCGGATCAACTGGCTCAGAAGACGGAAGATATCTGTGCATTGTTGAAAACGGATCATTGGACTGAAATCCTCAGCGGTGATGACCTGATTCGAAGGTCTCTCTGCAAGCCCGATGCGAGGAACATAGGAAATCATGGAATTTAGAATTTCCTGCAGCGGAGATCCCTCCGGAACCGGAAGATATCCGTTCTTTGCCAGATCACCGGAAGGCGAGATAACAGGGATCATTTGGGCAAGATGCGATACACCGAGTATTTTCGGAAGGAACTGGATCTGCAGCAGATCGGCCGGCAGCAGTTCTTTGCAAAAAGAGTGAATGGTCAGAGGTGAGATAAAAGTCAGTGAACCTTTGGGAAGAAAAATATGCTGGTCGTTGAGAGTAATCTCGTGCTGCCCATTCCTGTTATAGCGTATTTCATAGAAAGAATGAGAATGTGACGGGAAGCCGGTGCCGTCACTTGTCATATAAAAGACACTGACGGCATCCATGGTGGTGATATCAATATTCCACTGATAATTTTCTTCGTAGTACACAATGAACTTTCCTTTTTTAAATAATAATTGAGATAGTAATATTTTGACAGCAGAAGGTGTAAAACACAAGCGTCGCAGCAATTCGATGCAAAGGTGTGAGTGTCAGATAAGGAAACAGGCAGATTTTTATTGAAATCAGAGGGCCGGCAGGGATGTTTATGATACACTGATAAGGAAGGAGAAGCTTCTATATTTATTTCCCTTACAGGACCTGTACAAAACACACGGAGGTGACCGCCATGACGAACCAAACGATCCATCCTGACAGTAACCGGAAGGAGAATGCAGGCGAGCGCAGGATGCTCTGCCGGGGATTCCGGAGTGTGCTTCTTGCCGCAGGAGTGCTGCTCTTGCTTCCCGGCTGCGGGAGCTCCAGCTCGCCGATGGAGAACAGCAAGAGTGCGGAATATTCCTACTCGGCCGCGGAATCGGATTATGGAGTGTTCGGTGAGACTGGTGCTGCGGGGGGAGTGGGCTCTTACGATTATGCGAGTGATGTCTCGTATGAAGAAGCCTACCCGGAGGAAGCTGCTGAAGAAGGAATTACAGAAGAGAACGCGATTCTGGAGGATGGGAAGGACCATGAGGATTCTCCGGAATCGAAGAGAAAGCTGATCACAACCGTCAACATCAGTGTCCAGACGAAGGAATTTGATGTGCTCCAGAAATCCATCGAGACTTCGGTGGAGGAGCTTGGCGGATACATTGAGAGCAGTGAAATCTATTACAACAGCTACAGCTATTACCGCTCCTCGGATCCTTCGAACTACACGCCGCATGATCGCAGCGCCTCCTATGTTCTCCGGATTCCGGAGAAGAGACTGGATGAGTTTCTGACAAAGCTTCATGATGGTTCCAATGTTACGGAGGAAAGCAAGAGCGTGACGGACATCACGCTTGACTACGTGGATACGGCGGCGCATAAGAAGGCTCTGCAGACCGAGGCAAGATCTCTGGAGAAAATGCTGGAGAAGGCGAAGGAGCTGGACGATATTGTCAAGATTCAGAGCCGACTGACCGAGGTGCGCTATCAGATTAACAGCATTGAGTCCCAGCTGCGCACGTATGACAACAAGGTGGACTACAGCACGGTCCGACTTGACGTCTCGGAAGTAACGGTTTACCAGCAGGCACCGGATGCCACTGCCTGGGAGAAGATTTCGACAGGCTTCCGGAACTCGCTGTATTCGGTGGGTACAGGCTTTGCAGATTTCGGAATCTGGTTCATTATCCACATTCCTCAGCTGATCGTTGCAGCAGTCATCATCCTTCTGGCTGTGCTTGTGATCCGGAAGGCTCTGAAAAATCGCAGGACGAAGGTAAAGTCCAGGAAAACAGAAAAGCGGAAATACAAGTCAAGGTTCAGAAGGGCAACGGATCCGAAGCCTGATACAGAAACGGTGGAAAAGGCGGAAGAGGTAGAAACGAATCCGAAGGAAATAAAGCCGGAAGACGCAAGCACGGAGATCGAGCCGGAAACCGCACCGAAGCCTGAAGAAACGCCGAAGCCTGACGAAACATCGAAGGCGTAAAATTGACAGGATATTTAAAGAGGGATGCTCTTTCGAAGGCGAAGAGCATCCCTCTTTGTAAAAAAGCCCGTTCAGGGATGATTTTCGGAGGTGGAAAGCATCCTTATTTGAAAGAAGGCTTGTTCAGGGATTACTTTTGGAGATGAAAAGTATCCTCATTTGAGAGAAAGCTCGTTCAGGGATGACTTTCGAAGGTGGAAAGCATCCTCATTTGAGAGAAAGCCCGTTCAGGGATTACTTTCCAGCAATGGAAAGCATCCCTGCTCGGAAAAATCTCTGATCAGGGATGCCTTGGGGATAGAAAAGTCATCCCCAGAGACCTGAAAACCATTTTCAGGATGCTCTGGAGATTAAAAAAGCATCCAAAAACGGCAATTCCAGCGCACAGAGATGCATTGAGAGATGCATCTCTGTGCGTAGGCTTGTCAGGTTGTATTGCAACTGCATAGGCAGATTATACTGCAGGTGCACAGCCTGATTCATCCCGGAACGTCAGGCGCATCTGATTCCAGGTGACGCCGCCGTGGATGGACTTTTCGGAAACGCCTTCGTTCCGGAAGCCGAATTTCGAGTAGTAGGGAACGAGTCTGTCCTTGCAGGTAAGCACCAGGCCCTTTCGTCCCTGGCTTCTGGCATCATCAATCGCTCTTTGAATCAGCTGTCCGGCACAGCCGCGATTGCGGAAGGCGGGAATCGTGTTTACGCCGAAGATCATCTGCCAGGCACCATTTTCATCGTGCATCTGCGCCTTCTCATACATTTCATCGGTAAGGTCGGACTCGTCTGTGACCATTCCGTCCACAAAGGCGATCAGCCGTTCATCCTCAAACATCAGCCAGAAGTGGCTGGCA
>HF986570.1:7723-28861 GCA_000431495.1 Firmicutes bacterium CAG:791
TGGTTGCCGCTTCTGCCGCAGGGAAGCACTCCGCCTCCACGGCGGTTACTGCGTCCAGGTCCTCTATTGTTGCGGTTCGAATTTTCATTCTGCATATTCTCCGTTTTCTTTTATTTCTTGCATATGATCGCGTGACAGCGATTGCTTCATCTCTTTGCAGGCAATTTTATTATCGCGATTGCTTCATCTCTTTGCAGACGATCCGTCGGAAATATCCCTGTGCAGATCAGAAGGGACTGCCTCCTCAGAAGGGGTTCCCTCCTTCGTCTGCATCCAGTCCAAAGAATGTGAGTGCATGCTGAATTGCAAGATCCCAGAAGCGCCACTCATGCCCGTATCCGGGAAGCGTGAACCATTCTGCCTTCACTCCGATTTCTTCCGCATGTTTCCTGAAAATAGTAAAGTTTTCCGCAAGAAAATCGTCTTCGCCGCACGCGAACATGAGCCGGGGAAGCTTATCGAGTTCTTTTCTTCCGGCAAAGCCATCCAGGATTGCCCATACGTTTTCTTCTGAGTTCACATAGGCATCCAATCCTCCGGCATTCTCGATGGTGGCCTTGAGACGCGGCTCCTCCGTGTCAAGGAAAGCACGTTTCCGGCCGGGGCCAAGGAGAGAAAAATCGACCGGTGCAGCAGAGAGAACGGCAGCTCCGGCAAATTTTTCCGGATAGTTTACGGCAAATTTTATGGTTCCGCGTCCGCCCATGGACAGGCCTGCAATGAAGTTGTCCTCGCGTTTGTCAGAGATCGGAAACCATCCATACATCGCAGGCATCAGCTCCTTGATCATGAAATCGTACATGTTGTAGCCCATCATGGCGGTAGTCCAGTTGGAATAGTTGGAGTTTAACGCAGATGCACAGACGACGGCCAGATTCTTTTCGGTGGCATAGAGCTCAATGTTTGACTTGCGGAGCCAGTCGGTGTGATCTCCAAATGTGCCGTGCAGAAGCCACAGAACCTTGTATTTTCTTCCGCTTCGGTAAAACCTTTCCGGTTCGTCGCCCCAGGGACGATCCGGAAGAATGATGGTCACTTCGGTGTTTCCGCCGAGATACTTACTGTTCATATTAAGATTTACCAATGCCATGATAACCCTCCCCGGTACAGAATAAATGGTAATGTAACCATATCACAGAATATTCCTGCTGCGCTTGTACTTTTCGGACATGGATTATTCAAAATGTGCAGGGGAAACGAAATGCAGAGCCTGCCAACCAGCGAGACCGGCAGCATTGATGCTGACGCATCTGCTATAATGGGTCAGTTTTCACTGGACATATAAGATGGATGAGATCAGCGTTGCCGAAGCCAAGGAAGCTGGTGTCAAATCTAACGAGAAAATACGTGCCAGTTAATAATTATTCAATGTACTAGGTAGTCAGCTGCATCCATGCTCTTATCCCGGATGCCCGAAGCTGACAGACAAAAGGTTCTGTGAAGAGCATGAGAAGCTAAGCAATAGTAATTATGAGAAGTACGGCAGAGATAAGTCTACGAAGAAGAGATACGGTCGTGCATGGAAGAGGATCCGTGACAAGTATGCTGCGGAGCATCCCTTCTGTGAGATGTGTTTTGAACGTGGAATTATCGTGCCGACTGAAGAGATAAATCATAAGCTGCCTTTGAGTGAAGGTGGCACACATGATCGAAGTAACCTGATCGCGCTGTGCAAGTCGTGTCACTCAACCATACACGCGGAGAGAGGGGATTATTGGGGAAACCAAAACCATCGCGGGTAGGGGCGGGTGAAATCTCTACAGGCAAGGCCCCCAGGGAACGGCGCGGGGGTCACGCGTGCAAAATCGCGAAATGTAAGACGGGGGGTATGAGCCTGCATTGTCATCTCAGATTTCAATTTACAGACGGCGCGTTTGGTTGTAATATTTAATTGAAATTCGGCAAAATACTAAAATGCCGAAAATAAATTAAATAAAATCGAGGTGGAAAAGATGGCAGGTACAGCAATACTTCCTGGAGATCAGAAGATCTTTTCCATGAAGGAGCTTAAGGGAAAAGGCTTTTCACAGTATAAGGTCAGCAAGCTGGTCGATGAAGGAAAGCTTATAAAACTTAATAAGAGCTATTACGAGAATGCTGAATATCGTGGTGAGGAATCAGACTTCTATTATGCTGAGGCTTATGCACCGAAGGGTGTGATCTGTCTGCTCAGCGCTGCGGTCTATTATCATCTGACAACGTTTATTCCAGATGCAGTTGATGTTGCCATTCCGAGGAAGGCTAAGGTATCCACTATGCCGGATTGGCCGCAGATGAATGTTCATCATTATACCTATGACAGACATGAGCTGGGCGTGACTACGGTCAGGGAAGGCAAGAATGAATTCCAGATCTACGATATCGAAAAGACTGTCGTGGATATCGTGTTTTACAGGGAGAAGGTCGGTATTGAAGAAACCAAGGAGATACTTGTGACCTATCTACAGAGGAAAGATCGAAATCTGAACCGACTTCTGAAATATGCAGAACTGATGAAATGCGATAAGGCGATGAGACAATATCTGGAGATGCTCGTATGATAAGTGCAATATCTGTAAAGGACAGATTGAAGAATCAGGCAGTGGCCAGCGGAAAAACATTTCAGGAAGCACTGACGGCGTATGGGTTGGAAAGAACCGTATACAGACTGTCGGTGTCAGAATATGTGGAGCGATTTACATTTAAGGGCGGTATATTTCTGTATGCGCTCTTCGAGGGGGAGTTCGCAAGAGCCACAAGAGACATAGACCTTCTGGCAAGGAATATACCGAATAATGTGGAGGATATGAAGAAGGTATTTGAAAATATCTTCGCCATCGAGTGTGATGATGCTTTGCGGTATGATTTGGATACGCTGGAGGTAATAGACATCACCGAGTTCAAGGAATATCACGGTGTGAATGCTTCCATCATGGCATATCTGGACAGGACGAAGGTTCCGGTATCTATTGATATCGGATTTGGGGATATTGTTTATCCGGACAGAGTGAAAATGGAATTCCCGGTGCTGCTGGATATGGAGGTGCCGGAGATTTATGCATATTCCATTTCATCGGTGATATCAGAGAAGTTTGAGGCTATTGTTTCTCTTGGTGACGCAAACAGCAGATACAAAGATTTTTACGATATTTATATTCTTGCTGACAGATATGACCTTGACGGAACAGAACTGAAGGAAGCAGTCAGAGAAACCTTTGAACATAGAGGTACAGGTTTTGATGATATCTTTGCTTTTACTGATGACTTTTTGGCCAGTGAGATTCATCAGAGCAGATGGAATGCATTTTTGAAAAAGAAGAAAGCGCTTGTGAATGCAGAACTGGAAGATGTGGTTGATCTGCTCAAAACATTACTGCTTCCAATCGTAGAGAGTATAACCGGAAACATCGACTATTCAGCAAAATGGGATCATGAATCTCAAAGCTGGAAATGAAAAGGTGAAATGAACATCAAGAGGATCATGTGAAGAGCATGGTCTTTTTATTATGCCGGGTAAAGGGATGCCCGACTGTCCGAAGTGGTTGATTCCAGAAGCGAAGAAGGAGTGGGAGAGACTCTGCGTGAAGTTATCTATGGTCCGGTTTATCCGGAGGTTTATGATCTGTTCCGGGATTTCAAATATAATCCCATCGATGACGCGAGGTTTGCGCTTCTGGAAGGCACAGAGGATGCCCTGACGGATGACGAGAAGCGTGTGATTGACCTTGTTGTGAATACATTCGGGATGTATGGCGGAAAGGTATTGGAGAAGATCACGCACAATGAGAAACCGTGGATGGAAGCGAGGAAAGGATACGAAGACAGTATACCTTCCAGCGAGCTTCTGCCGAAAGATAGAATTATGAAGTATTATATCCTGATAAACCAGAAATACGGCATAGATAGGGAGGATGGACTGCGGACATATATCCACGACATGCTTGATAAGGCATCATGACATTAACAGAATTATCTGGCTCATAGAGTCACCTGCAGGGAAAACGAAATGCAGAGCCTGCCAACCGGCGAGACCGGCAGAGGGATTGCATGGTAAAATAAATCTTAAGCGTTTCCGAGAAGAACGAATTCGGGATCGCAGTGTACCTTGTCGCAAATGATTCTGCCGTTTCTTTTTACGAGAAGCCTGGAATGAGAACTCTGTGACTTTGGAAGAAATTGCAGCATTGATGCTGACGCATCTGCTGCCGCATTCGGCAAAACCGCATTCGCGGATATTGCTTCAGAGAGGTATAAATTATGAACAAACAGCAGTTGGCAGCGAAAATCTGGGAGTCCGCAAATCGAATGCGCTCTAAGATCGAAGCAAATGAATACAAGGACTATATCCTTGGCTTCATTTTCTACAAATACCTTTCTGATAAGGAAGAACGGTGGCTTCTTTCCAGAGACTATACGCCAGATGATATCCGTAACTATGCGAACGAGGAGGATCCGGGGACAGTATCCAGTGCGCAGCAAAGTCTCGGGTATTTCATTGCCTATGACAATCTGTTCTCTACATGGATCCATATGGGATCGGACTTCAGCGTCGACAATGTTCGGACGGCACTGTCTTCTTTTACACGATTGATTTCTCCCTCTCATAAAAGAGTGTTCGATGGTATCTTCAATACTCTGGAAACCGGACTCAGCAAGCTGGGAGAGAATACAAAAGCGCAGACAAAGGCTGTCAGTGATCTGATTCAGCTCATCAATGATATTCCGATGGACGGAAAGCAGGATTACGATGTTCTTGGATTTATTTACGAGTATCTGATCAGCCAGTTTGCTGCAAATGCAGGAAAGAAGGCGGGAGAGTTCTATACACCGCACGAAGTGTCTATGCTGATGTCGGAAATTGTGGCCGATCATCTCAAGGGAAGAAGTGAAATTCGCATCTATGATCCAACCTCAGGTTCCGGATCCTTGCTGCTGTGTATCGGTCATGCAATTGCAAAATATATGGATGATCCCAATAGGATTCGTTATTACGCACAGGAGCTGAAGGCGAATACCTATAACCTGACGCGGATGAATCTGGTGATGCGCGGGATCCTCCCGGATAATATTACGGCCAGAAATGGAGATACTCTGGAGGAGGATTGGCCGTATTTCGATGAATCAGATCCGGCGTCCACCTATGATCCGCTTTATGTGGATGCCGTCGTTTCCAATCCGCCATACTCGCAGCGCTGGGATCCTCAGGGAAAGGACAACGATCCTCGCTATGCAGATTATGGTGTTGCGCCAAAGGCAAAAGCGGACTATGCCTTTCTTCTGCATGATCTCTTTCATGTAAAACCGGATGGCATTATGACGATCGTGCTCCCGCACGGCGTTCTTTTCCGTGGCGGCGAAGAAGGTAAGATTCGGAAAAATCTCATCGAGAATAACAAAATTGACGCTATCATCGGATTGCCCGCCAATATTTTCTTCGGGACAGGGATTCCGACTATTATCATGGTGCTGCGTCAGAAAAGAGAGAATACGGATGTCCTGATCGTGGATGCCTCCAAGGGTTTTGCCAAGGAAGGAAAGAATAACAAGCTGCGTGCCAGTGACATTCGCCGCATCGTGGATGTTGTGACAGGACGGAAGGATACGCCGAAGTATTCCAGAAAAGTCAGCAAGGAAGAAATTCGTGCCAATGACTATAATCTGAACATCCCCCGTTATGTTGATTCATCGGAACCTGCGGAAAGCTGGGATATCTATGCATCCATGTTCGGGGGGATCCCTGTACGCGAACTGGAGGAGCTGCAGGCCTTCTGGAATGTGTTCCCCTCACTGAAGGAAGAACTGTTCGATGGAAATGGCGAGTATGTACAGGTGAAAGCTCAGAATGTTCGTCAGACGATCGAAGATAATGAAGAAGTTCAGAAATTCCGGAGCCAATATAGCAAGGCGCTGGAAGGCCTGGAGGAGCAGCTTGCAAAGCTCCTCATTGATCAGGCACTGACGGTTTCTGTTGTACGTGCTGAGGACCAGATCACAAATGAGCTTTTCCACAGAATGGAATCTGTACCGCTCGTGGATCCATACGAGGCGTATGAGTTGTTTCATTCCGGTTATGAACAGATCTCCGGAGATCTGGAACTGATACAGACTGAGGGAAGAAAAGCTATCACACAGGTTGATCCCAATATGGTTTTGAAAAAGAAAAATGGGACCGATACAGAAATACAGGAAGGATGGAAAGGACACATTCTTCCTTTTGAGCTGGTGCAGCAAACGTTTCTTGCGAAGGAATATCAAGATGTAGAGGAAAAGAGAAAACGCCTGCAGGCAATTCCATCCGAGCAGGAAGCACTTCTGGAAGAACTTGACGAGGAAGAGAAGGAAAATATTTCTGAAGCCCTGGATGAGAATAAAGAGGCTTTTGTGTTGAATAAGGTCAGCAGTGTTCTGAAGGAACTGAAAAGGCAGAATGATCCGGAGAATACTGCCGTTATTGCATGCCTTCGGAAGGTGGATCAGTTAAGCCAGGAAGAGAAAAAAACGAAAGCTGAAATCAAAGCACAGGAAGAGGATTTTGAGCTTCTGACGAAGGAAAAGCTGGAGAATCTGACAGACGAAGAAGCAAACCGTCTCTTAAAGAGAAAGTGGATTCAGCCCATTATGGATGGAATCCAGTCTCTTCCTGCAAACGCGATCGCTGCTCTGGAAAAGAGTGTAGAGGCCCTCAGAAAAAAATATGCCGATACCTATGAGAATATCGAATCGGAAATTTGTAAGACAGAGGCTTCCCTTTCCCAAATGCTGGGAGAACTGACCGGTTCTGAAGCCGATCTTGCAGGAATTACGGAACTTCGCAAGCTCCTGGGAGGTGAATTCTGATGGGAAAAAAGCAGGTACCGGCTATCCGGTTTCAAGGATTCACAGATGCTTGGGAACAGCGTAAGTTCGATGATTGGGGAGAATTTTACTATGGTCATAGTTGCCCTAAGTGGTCAGTTACAGAGGATGCTACTATTCCATGCGTAAGATATGGAGAGTTATACACAAAGTTTGGGACTAAAATAGATAAGGTCTATTCGTATACAAATATGCCATCTGAGAAGTTGAGGTTTAGTAAAGGAACGGAAGTTTTGATTCCACGAGTTGGAGAGGATCCTTGGGACTATAACCACTGTACATGGCTTTCTATGCCCGGTGTAGCTATTGGGGAAATGATTTCTGTATTTAATACAGATCAGAATCCTTTGTTTTCAGCTATCATGTTTAATGCAATTTTACAAAAGGAATTTGCTATTAGAGTTGAGGGTGGAAGTGTTACAAATTTGTATTTTGAAAAGCTAAAAAATATAGATGTTTCATATCCGTCTATGGCAGAACAAATAAAGATAGCGTCATACTTTCAAAATCTCGATCACCTTATCATCCTTCATCAGCGTAAGTATGAGAAGCTTCTAAAGGTGAAAAAATCCATGCTTGAAAAAATGTTCCCTCGAGATGGCGCTGATGTTCCGGAGATCCGATTTGATGGATTTACGGATGCTTGGGAACAGCGTAAGTTGGGAGATATGGTTTCATTTTCTAAGGGCTCAGGGTATTCCAAGGGTGAATTGAAAGAAGATGGAACACCTATAATATTGTACGGCAGGCTCTATACAAAATACGAAACCGTCATATCGGAAGTAGATACTTTTGCTGATGAGAAAAAAGGCTCTGTTTACAGTAAAGGTGGAGAAGTAATCGTACCTGCTTCAGGCGAAACTGCAGAAGATATTTCAATAGCCTCAGTCGTTGAAAAATCAGGGGTTTTGCTTGGTGGAGACCTGAATATCATCACCCCTCCAAAGAATATAGATTCTGCATTTTTGGCAATCAGTATTTCTAACGGAAAACCGCACAATGATATGGCAAAAATGGCTCAAGGAAAATCTGTTGTCCATCTTCATAATTCCGACTTGGAGAAGATAGATTTACCATATCCAAACTACGATGAACAGAAAAGAATAAGCGGGTTCTTTTCAAACCTCGACAACCTCATCACCCTTCATCAGCGTAAGCTGGAGAAGCTGAAAAATATTAAAAAATCCCTGTTGGAAAAGATGTTTGTGTGAGAAAGGAGAGACGCAATGGAGAAGATGATACTATATCATGGCTCTCCGAATCAGACTGTGAAGCCGGTTTTCGGTGGTGGAAATGACAAACATGATTACGGACGCGGCTTTTATCTGACAGAAGACATTGAACTGGCGAAAGAATGGGCGGTATGCAATCCGTTTGAACAGAATGGTTGGGTACATCAATTTGAATTGGAGTGCCGGAATTTGAACATTCTGGATTTTCAGAAATATGATGTTTTGACATGGTTAGCGGAATTGATGAAACACCGTGACGCTGCGGATTCGAAGAGATATCGAGTGCTTTCGTCTAAATTCATTGAGAAGTATGGAATAGACACAACTGGCTATGATGTAATCAAGGGATGGAGAGCGAACGCTTCTTATTTTTATATTGCAAAAGAATTTGTTCGAGACAACATAGATGTGGATATCTTAGAAGAATTGCTGTCGCTTGGCGGTTTGGGCATTCAATTTTGTATCAAATCGGAACGTGCTTATGCACAGCTGCACGAACAGATGGAAGGGCTGCTTTCTGTTGAATACAGTGAATTTAATGAACGATATAACATACGTGATGTTGCCGCAAGAAGTAAGATGCGAGATCTGGTAAATTCCGATGAGAACAGGGTTACAAGAGTATTCAGTACATTACTATGAAAAGAGGTGAGATGGATGCGCGCCTATTCTGAAGCATATTTAGGGGATGTGATTGAGAATCAGGGAAAACTGTTTGATTATGTGGCCCAGAACTTCCCTGATAAAGATACGGAGGATTTTATCAATGCATACATGATGAGTAAAACTAGAAAGTGCATTGATGAATCTCAGGCATATGTAATTACAATGGATTCAAAGGAACTGTGGGATTATTTTACGAAAAACGAACAGTATTCTATGAAACCGGGGAAATGCATAGAGGGATTTATTCCGGATTGGATTGGTGAGTTCTACGCGTATTACCAGTGGTATTATGACTTGCCCAGTTCAGAGATTGTCACAAAAGTCCCGGTTGATTTTCTGAAAAAAGCGTATTACGGACTTCATGATCTTGACTTGGAATTGGCTGTGCAGAAAGTGGGAGCAGCATGAAAATAATCGGATTTCATAATTCTGATGAAGAATATGGCTTTCTAAGCAATTGGTATCCAACAGTATTCTATATTCGAGGTCAGAGGTTTACGTCGATGGAGCAGTATATGATGTATCGCAAGGCAAAGCTGTTCCAGGATCTATCGGCGGCGAACCTGATACTGCAGACAAATGATGTGGCAGAGATTAAAAAACTGGGTCGGCAGGTTCATGGGTATGATGACTTATATTGGAATGGAGTTCGCCAGCTTGTTGTGTACGAAGGATTATTGGAAAAGTTCTCCCAAAACGCAGATTTGAGGGAAGAACTTTTAAATACAGGGGATGCAATCCTGGCAGAATGCGCTGTGAAAGATCGGATATGGGGAATTGGATTATCGATGAATGATCCGAATCGACTGGATATCACAAAATGGCTGGGGAAGAACCTTCTCGGATATGCTTTGATGATGGTTCGAGATCATTTTAATGAAGAATGAGCCACTGATTGTATTCTATAGATCAATTACGATTGGGAACAGCGTAAGTTATCAGAACTGGCTGAAAAGACATATGGTGGCGGTACACCTACGACATCAAATGAGGTATTCTGGAACGGAGATATTCCGTGGATACAGTCTTCTGATGTAGTGGATGGAAAGCTATTTGGCGTAACACCAAGAAAACATATTACTCAGAGCGGATTAAACAGTTCTGCGGCTCAACTTATACCGAAGAATTCAATAGCGATTATCACCCGTGTAGGTGTTGGAAAGCTTGCATTTATGCCGTATTCCTATGCTACAAGCCAAGATTTTTTATCATTGAGCAAGCTAAATACAGAACCTTTTTTCACAGTATATAGTTGCTATAAAAAGTTGCAATCTGAGTTGAATTCAGTGCAGGGAACATCGATTAAAGGTATTACTAAAGACGAGCTGTTATCAAAGACCATTATGGTTCCCGAATACGCTGAACAGCAGCAAATAGGTGTTTTCTTCAGCAACCTCGACCACCTCATCACCCTTCATCAGCGTAAGTATGAGAAGCTTCTGAAGGTGAAAAAATCCATGCTTGAAAAAATGTTCCCTCGAGATGGCGCTGATGTTCCGGAGATCCGATTTGATGGATTTACGGATGCTTGGGAACAGCGTAAGCTTGGAGATATTGTTGAAAGGATCACACGAAAGAACGAGAGCCTTGAGTCTACACTTCCGCTGACTATCTCAGCTCAGTATGGCTTAATTGATCAAAATGAGTTTTTCGATAAGCGGATAGCAAGTAAGGATGTCAGCGGATATTACCTTGTTCGCAAGGGGGAATATGCCTACAACAAGAGCACTTCTTCTGATGCTCCGTGGGGGGCAATCAAAAGACTCGACAGGTATGAATGTGGCGTATTATCAACGCTTTACATAGTATTTAGGATTCTTGATGAGGATAAAGTAAACTCCGATTATCTAGTCACTTATTATGATACAGATCTCTGGCATAAAGGAGTGCAAGCAATTGCTGCAGAAGGTGCAAGAAATCATGGCCTGTTGAATATAGCTCCGGCAGATTTTTTTGAAACGACTGTCTCGGTACCCAAAGATATCGAAGAACAAAGAAAGATTGGCGCTTATATTATGCAGCTCGACAACCTCATCACCCTTCATCAGCGTAAGTATAATTGGTACAGATAATAGCGTGAAACATGTTTTGACTGCTGACCTATTTAGTCAACAGCAACAAAGGAGCCGTAATGGTGCGATTTGACAAGGAAGCAGATTTTGAGAAGAAGCTGATTCAGGCGTTGCAGAGTAATGGATGGGAAAAGGAAGTCCTGCATCATCCGACTGAGCAGGAGCTGATTCAGAACTGGGCTAATATTCTGTTTGAGAACAATCGTGACATTGACCGTCTGAATGATTGTCCATTGGTTCCGGAGGAAATGGAAGAGCTTTTGGAGCAGATTCGCAGCCTTCGGACCCCTTTGGCATTAAATGGTTTCATCAATGGCAAGACGGTTTCGATCCTTCGGAAAAATCCGAAGGACCAGCTTCATTACGGCAGGGAAGTCAGTCTGAAGATTTATGATCGTCTGGAGATCGCGGGAGGGAAGAGCCGCTATCAGATCGCAGAGCAACCTTTGTTTCCACGACATAATGAGATCCTTCAGGATCGACGTGGTGATCTTATGCTGCTGATTAACGGAATGCCGGTTTTTCATATTGAACTTAAGAAATCCGGAGTGCCGGTATCCCAGGCCAGCAATCAGATTCAGAAGTATGCACATGAAGGCGTGTTTACGGGACTGTTTTCACTGGTTCAGATTTTTGTTGCAATGAATCCGGAGGAAACCTTGTATTTTACCAATCCGGGTCCTGATGGAAAGTTTAATTCGGACTTCTTTTTCCACTGGGCAGATTTTAATAATGATCCGATTAATGACTGGCAGAGGATTGCTTCCACCCTGCTGTCGATTCCGATGGCGCATCAGCTGATAGGCTTTTATACGGTAGCGGACGATGCAGATGGCATTCTGAAGGTCATGCGCAGCTATCAGTATTATGCTGCCAACAAGATTTCGGATCGTGTTGCGAAGAATGATTGGGAAGCGGGAAATCAGCTTGGCGGATATATCTGGCACACGACCGGTTCCGGTAAGACCATGACATCGTTCAAATCAGCGCAGCTCATTGCGGCGTCCAAGGACGCAGACAAGGTGATTTTTCTGATGGACCGGATAGAACTTGGTACCCAGTCCCTAAAGGAATATCGTGCTTTTGCAGATAATGCCGATGAAGTCCAGGAAACGGAGGATACCATTGCACTGATCGGGAAGCTGAAAAGTACAGACCCGAAGGATACACTGATCGTCTCCTCCATTCAGAAAATGAGCAACATTAAGGACGATGCGGCAGGTAAACTGCGCTCGAAGGATCTGGAGGAGATGAAGTCCCGGAGACTGGTATTTATTATTGATGAGTGCCACAGATCCACATTTGGTGAAATGCTCATTACCATAAAGAGGACCTTTCCGAATGCGTTATTCTTCGGTTTTACCGGGACACCGGTATTTCAGGAAAATGAACAGGCGCTGAGCACAACTGCTGATATTTTCGGAAATGAATTGCACCGCTACAGCATAGCAGATGGAATTCGCGACAGGAATGTTCTTGGCTTTGATCCGTCGATGGTGATTGTGTATCCGGACAAGAAGCTGCGGCAGGCAGTGGCTTTGCAGGAAGCAAAGGCGTCTACGGTAGAAGAAGCCGTTTCGGATCCGGAAAAGAGCAGGGCGTATTTTCATTTTATGGATTCAAAGGAGATCCCGATGGCCGGGCAGGTCGGCCCGGATGGAAAATATCAAAAGGGAATTGAAGATTATTGCCCGAAGGCGCAGTTTCAGACAGAGGATTATCAGAATGCGGTGGCAGGGGATATCATAGAGAACTGGCTGACAATGAGTCGCAACAAGAAGTTTCATGCGATCTTTGCAACGAGCAGCATTCCGGAAGCAATACAGTATTACAGGATTTTCCGGAAGAAAATGCCCGGGCTGAAGGTGACCGGACTTTTCGATCCGAATATCGACAACGAAGGCGGTGAGAAAGCCCTGCAGAAGGAAGACGGACTGCGGGAAATGCTGGAGGACTACAATCAGCTTTACAACCAGCATTTTGACATTGGCGGATATGCCAAATTTAAAAAGGATGCAGCGGCAAGGCTTGCCCATAAGAAGCCTTATGAACGCGTGAAACCGGAGCAGCAGCTGGATCTTCTGATCGTGGTGAATCAGATGCTGACCGGTTTCGACTCCAGGTGGGTGAATACGTTGTATCTGGATAAGGTGCTGGTCTACCAGAATCTGATTCAGGCATTTTCGCGGACGAATCGTTTGTTCAACATTAATGAAAAGCCGTTTGGATCCATACGTTATTACCGGCTGCCGCATACCATGAAACAGAATATTGAGAATGCGGTGAAGTTGTTCTCAGGAGATAAACCCAGGGGGCTGTTTGCAGATCATCTTCCGGAGAACATCCGGCATATGAATGTGACCTTTGAAGAGATGAAGTATCTTTTTGTTAATGCAGGGCAGGAGGATATGCTTCAGCTTCCGGAGGATAAAACGGTATGTGCCCGGTTTGCCAAATTATTCCGAGAATACTCTACCTGCTATCAGGCGGCACAGATTCAGGGCTTTGTCTGGACGAAGACGGATTATGTAGTACCTGTTTCAGAGGACAATTCCGAGGAAGATGAGCCTGAGAAAACAGAGCTTCTTCATGTTCTTCCAACGAGGACAGAGCATGATATTCTTCAGCAGCGATATAAGGAATTGGCGAAGGAACCTGGTTTAGGCTCTGGCTATGAGGTTCCGTTTGAAATTGACCCTTATCTGACGGATCAGAATACGGGAACGATTGATTATGATTACATGAACAGTCGTTTTGATAAGTGGAGGAAGCAGCTGGATCAGCAGGACATAAGCAGGGAAGAGCTGGACGCAACGTTAGAGGAATTGCATAAATCGTTTGCCTTTCTTTCACAGGAGGACCAGAAGCACGCCAATCGCTTTCTGCATGATGTACAGACCGGCGACATTCATCTGGAAAAGGGAAAGACCATTCAGGATTATATTTCGGAATATGCAGTCAGTGAAAAGAAGGAACAGGTGCATCGGTTGTCTGTTTATCTTGGCTGTGTGGAGGAGCTTGTATACAGCATGCTGGATGCTCATGTGACCAGGGAGAATATCAATGAGTATGGGCGGTTTGATGCTTTGAAGAATTCAGTGGTGAAGGAAAAGGCAAGGGAGTACTTTACAGCGATTGATGGAAAACCGCTTCCCATGTTCCGTGTGCATAACAGAGTGGATGCGTTCCTGACAGATTTTATCCTGCAGGGAGGTATGGATGTGCCGGAACCGCCCGAAGAATACCGTGCAGTATGAGATGTCTCTCCATCCGCGTAAGGAAGCTGCGAGGTAAACTTATGGCGGAGATAACAGGCACAACTGGGAAAACAGATTTGTTTGCAGAGTATTATGCGCAGTGGGTTACGATTTACAAAGAAGGCGCAATTCGGGAGGTGACGCTTGCCAAGTATCGCATGACACAGTCGTGGCTGGAGAGACTGATTCCATCACTGCGATTGTGTGACTTAACGAGAATAGCATATCAACAGCTCATCAATGATTATGCGCAGTATCATGAACGACAGACAACGATGGATTTCCATCATCAGCTTAAAGGTGCGATTCTGGATGCTGTAGACGAGGGGTTTATCGAACGGGATCCGACAAGAAAGGTGATTATCAAGGGAAAGACCCCGTCAGAAAAGAAAATCAGGTATCTGAATCAATTCGAGCTCCATTCGCTGCTCGGCAGCTTGAATCTGGGGAAAGAGGTGAGTTGGGATTGGTTTATACTCCTGGTAGCGAAAACGGGAATGCGATTTTCAGAAGCATTGGCACTCACGCCGGAAGATTTTGATTTCGCGCACCAAACCTTGTCGATCAGTAAAACCTGGAATTACAAGGGGGAGGGAGGCTTTCTTCCAACGAAGAACAAATCCTCGGTTCGAAAAATTCAGATCGACTGGCAGACGGCAATGCAGTTTGCGGAGCTGACGAAAGGCATGGAGCCGGGGAAACCGTTTTTTATTCGGGGTGATTCGCAGTATCAGCCAGTATACAATTCTACGGTGAACGATATTCTGGAAAGGCATTGTCAGAGAGCGGGAATTTCTGTTATTTCTGTTCATGGCCTGCGGCATACGCATGCTTCTATCCTTTTATTTGCCGGTGTTTCGATAGGAAGCGTGGCAAGAAGACTGGGACATGCCAGTATGACAACAACACAGAAAACATATCTTCACATCATTCAGGAGCTGGAGAATCAAGACGTTGATCTCGTGATGCGATCATTGGCAAATCTGATCTGATTCGGAGACAGAATTACAAATCAAAAATCATGTACGTGGATGGAGATGCCTCTTGGTTTATAAAACGCAAAACGCTGAAAAAGCCCTTGCATTTCCCCGGGAGCAGCAGTATCATAAGCACAACAATTTGATAACACTTTAAACCGATGAAGCGGAAATAACGCATGCAAAGGAACTCCCAGAGAGCCGGGGATGATGGGAACCCGGCAGTAGCACCTGCCTGCAAATGGACCGCCGAGGGCGCGAGGAAAGCCGTAAGGCAAGTATTTTGCGACGTAAGGCATGCGTAAGCTGCCATGGATATGTTGGTATCCAGTTAAGAGCACAGAATGAGACGAGATGTTTCATGGATTTTTGCAGGAAGCAATGCAGCCATGAGACCGGAATATTTTCCTTCTGTGAATCAAGGTGGCACCGCGGCTGAGAGCAATGAATTCAGATCGTCCTTGATGGAACTCAAGATGAGTTCTGTCAAGGACGATTTTTTCGTGTTTCTACGAAGTCGAGAGAAAGGAAAGAAAGGAGCACCTGGAAAGATGAAGATCAGACCATCCCTGGAGGAAGTACTGCAGTATGCGGCAGGCGGCGAATATCGGAGGATTCCGGTCAGCACGGAGATCCTTGCCGATCTTTATACGCCGATTCAGATTCTTCGGAAGCTGAAGAATGTTTCCGACCATTGTTATCTTCTGGAGTCCGCGGAGGCACAGGAGCAGTGGGGACGGTATACGTTCCTGGGCTTTGATCCGACCATGGAGATCACGTGTCTGAACGGTCACATGAAGGCAGGCGCACTTTCCTTTGAGACAAAGGATCCGGGAGTTGCGATCCGTCAGATCCTGAAGGAATACCGGTCGCCGAGACTTTCGTTTCTTCCGCCGTTTGCGGGAGGCCTGGTCGGATATTTTTCCTACGATTATCTGAAGTATTCGGAGCCGTCCCTCCATCTGGATGCAGAGGATACGGAGAACTTCAAGGACGTGGACCTGATGCTTTTTGACAAGGTGATTGCTTTTGACAATCTCCGACAGAAGATCATTCTGATCGTCAACATCGATCTTGCGGAAGCAGAAACCGCTTATCGGAAGGCCGAGAGGGAACTGGAGGATCTGATCCGTCTCATACGGACCGGAAAAGAGAAGGAGGAGACGGCAGGAACGCTCCGATCCGAAATTCGGCCGCTGTTTGACCGGGAGCATTACTGCGAGATGGTCCGCAAGGCGCAGCACCACATCAAGGAAGGCGATATTTTTCAGATCGTTCTTTCGAACCGGCTGGAGGGGGAATATGAAGGAAGTCTTCTGAACTGCTACCGGATTCTCAGGACGCTGAATCCGTCGCCGTACATGTTCTACTTCTCCGGGACGGATGTGGAGGTTGCAGGTGCATCGCCGGAAACGCTGGTGAAGCTGGAGGACGGCGTGCTTCATACCTTCCCGCTTGCGGGGACGAGAAAGAGAGGAAAGACGAAGGAGGAAGACGACGAGCTGGAAAAGGACCTCCTCGCAGATGAGAAGGAGCTTGCAGAGCACAACATGCTGGTCGATCTGGGGCGAAATGACATCGGAAAGATTTCAAAATTCGGGACGGTTCAGGTGGAGCGTTATCATGAGGTCCTTCGTTTCTCCCACGTCATGCACATCGGCTCGACGGTTCGGGGAGAGATCCGGGAGGATCTGGATGCGCTTGATGCGGTGGATTCGATTCTTCCTGCGGGAACGCTTTCGGGAGCCCCGAAGATCCGGGCCTGCCAGCTGATCAACGATCTGGAGAACAACAAGAGGGGCATTGACGGAGGAGCCATCGGATATCTGGATTTCACCGGAAATCTGGACACCTGCATCGCAATCCGGATTGCCTATAAGAAAAACGGAAAGGTCTTCATCCGGAGCGGAGCCGGGATTGTCGCGGATTCGGTGCCGGAAAAGGAATACCAGGAGTGCATCAACAAAGCAAAAGCCGTTGTGACGGCACTGGAGGCGGCCAATGATCTTGCTGATTGATAATTATGACAGCTTCTCCTACAACCTGTATCAGATGGTGGGAGCCCTTTGGCCGGACATCCGGGTGATCCGGAACGATGAGCTGACCGTGAAGGAGATCGAAGAATGGAAGCCGGAGAAGATTATCCTGTCTCCCGGCCCAGGACGCCCTGCGGATGCAGGCATCTGTGAGGATGTGATCCGGGAGCTTCGGACGAAGATCCCGATCCTCGGGGTTTGTCTTGGTGAGCAGGGGATCTGTGAGGCCTACGGCGCGACGGTCGGCTATGCGAAAAGGCTGATGCACGGCAAACAGTCCATTGCGGAGATAGATACGGAAAGCCCGATTTTCAAGGGACTGCCAAAGGAAATTCCGGTCGCAAGATATCACTCGCTTGCGGCAGTTGAGGAAACACTTCCGGACAACCTTCGCGTCATTGCGAAGACGAAGGACGATGAGGTGATGGCGGTGCAGGATACGGAGTACCCGGTGTTCGGACTGCAGTTCCATCCGGAATCCATTATGACACCGGACGGTACAAAAATTCTGGCAAACTTCCTGGAGCTGTGAGCGAAAGAAAGCAAAAGGAGCGGAAACAAGGAGGAGAAAGATCATGATTAAGGAATCCATTATCAAAATTGTGAATAAGGAAGATCTCACCTATGACGAGGCCAAGGAAACCATGCTGGAGATCATGCGTGGCGAGACCACTCCGACGCAGAACGCGGCCTTCCTTGCAGCGCTGTCGACAAAATCGACCAAGGCAGAGACCATCGATGAGATTTCGGGCTGTGCCTATGCGATGCGTTCGCTGGCAACTCCGGTGGAGCATCCCGGGATGGAGGTTCTGGAAATTGTCGGAACCGGCGGAGACGGTGCGCATTCCTTCAATATTTCCACGACAGCAGCAATGGTTGTGGCAGCAGGCGGCGTAAAGGTGGCAAAACACGGAAACCGCGCAGCCTCTTCTCTTTCCGGGACAGCGGATTGCCTGGAGGCACTCGGCGTCAACATTCAGCAGGATCCCGAGCTTTGCCGGAAGATGCTGGAGGAGGCGGGCTTTTGCTTCATGTTTGCACAGAAGTATCATTCCGCGATGAAGTACGTGGGACCGATCCGTAAGGAGCTGGGCTTCCGCACGGTGTTCAATATTCTGGGCCCCTTGACGAACCCTGCAAAGCCGGAGATGTTCCTTCTTGGCGTATACGATGAGTATCTGGTGGAGCCGATTGCGAAGGTGCTGAGCTCCCTTGGCGTCAAGCGGGGCCTGGTTGTTTTCGGACAGGATCATCTGGATGAAATTTCCGCAAGCGCACCGACAACGATCTGTGAGCTGCGCGACGGCTTTTATCGGACCTCGGTGATTCAGCCGGAGGACTTCGGCCTTGAGAGAGGAACCAAGGATGAAATTGTCGGCGGCACGGCCA
This sequence comes from Firmicutes bacterium CAG:791, assembly GCA_000431495.1. Classification (GTDB taxonomy): domain Bacteria; phylum Bacillota; class Clostridia; order Lachnospirales; family Lachnospiraceae; genus CAG-791. The sequence continues at coordinate 26,187 of HF986570.1, forward strand.
AGGAGAATGCGCAGATTACAAGAGGCATCCTGAACGGAACCATCACAGGAACCAGGCGAAACATCGTTCTTCTGAACGCAGGGGCGGCGCTCTATGCCGGCAAGGCGGCAGAGACACTGGAGGAAGGCGTGAAGCTTGCCGCCGAGCTGATCGATACCGGAAAAGCACTGGAAACCCTGAACAAGGTGATTGAGGTCAGCGGCCGATGAGTACAATTCTGGACCAGCTGGCGGATTACGCCAGATATCGCGTGGAAAAAGCAAAGGAGAAAAAGCCGCTGGAGCTCATCCGGGAAGAAGCCTTGGCTGCTTCCCGGCAGACGGCTCCGGGGCCGGGCACTTCTGCTCCGGATTTCCGGGAACCGTTCCGATTCGAGAAGGCACTGGCAGCAGACGGCGACATTCATTTTATCTGTGAATGCAAAAAAGCCTCACCCTCCAAGGGCCTCATTGCCCCGGATTTTCCCTATCTGGAAATTGCAAGGCAGTATGAAGAGGCGGGAGCTTCTGCCATCTCGGTTCTCACCGAGCCGAAATGGTTCCTCGGCTCTCCGGAATATCTCCGGGAGATCGCAGAAGAAGTCAAGGTTCCCTGCCTTCGCAAGGATTTTACCGTGGATCCGTACATGATTTATGAGGCAAAACTCCTCGGAGCCTCTGCCGTTCTCCTGATCTGTGCAATTCTGGATACCGGAACGCTGGCGGAGTACCTTGAAGCTGCGGACTCTCTGGGACTTTCCGCAATTGTGGAAGCGCATGATGAGACAGAGGTTGCCTCGGCCGTTTCGACGGGAGCAAGAATCATCGGTGTCAACAACCGGAACCTGAAGGATTTCACGGTGGACATTCACAACAGCATCCGGCTTCGCTCCTGTGCACCGGCAGGAACCATCTTTGTTGCAGAGTCCGGGATCCGGACTCCGGAGGATGTGGAGACCCTTCGGCAAAACGGCGTAAACGCGGTCCTTATCGGAGAGCAGCTGATGCGGGCCGGAAGTCCGAAGGAGGAGCTGAACCGGCTTCGGGGGCTGACATGAGAGAAGGAACAGGAGGTCGGAATGAGATCGGCAAATGGTCCTGTAAAAATAAAAATCTGCGGCCTCCGCACCTTATCGGATGTACAGGCCGTCAACGGACAGCTTCCGGAATACACCGGTTTTATCTTCGATCCTTCGAGAAAACGGTACATCTCTCCGGAGCAGGCAGAGGAACTTCGGAGAAGGCTGGATGCGAGAATCCGGCCGGTCGGCGTATTTGTGAACGCCGGGGCCGAAGAAATCCGGAGGGTGCTGGAAATCTGCCGGCTGGATATGGTACAGCTCCACGGGCGGGAGACGGACGAAGAAATCCGGAGACTCCGCGAAGAATACAAGGGACGAAGCGAGCTCTGCATTGTAAAGGCCTTCCGGATTGAGAACGAAGAGGATGTCCGGAAAGCGGAAAATTCGGCGGCAGATGAGATCCTTCTGGATCACGGAGCAGGCGGTACGGGAGAGAGCTTCGACTGGAGCCTTCTGAAAAACTGCAGAAGACGATTTTTCCTCGCAGGAGGACTGACGCCGGATAACGTGCAGCTCGCCATTGAGGAGGCAAAGCCATATGCAGTGGATGTCAGCTCCTCTCTGGAAACAGATGGGAGGAAGGATCCCTGCAAGATAAGAAGATTTGTGACCGCTGTGCGCGGCGCGGATGAAAAATAAGAAAGGATAACAGAGATGACGAATCAGAATGGAAGATTCGGAGTTCACGGAGGACAGTATATTCCGGAAACTCTGATGAATGCAGTGATCGAGCTGGAGGAGGCTTACAACAAATACAAAAACGATCCGCAGTTCAACGCGGAGCTGACACAGCTGTTCAATGATTATGCAGGGCGCCCGAGCCGTCTGTATTATGCGGAGAAGATGACGAGGGACCTTGGCGGTGCGAAGATCTACTTAAAGCGTGAGGATCTGAACCACACCGGAGCTCATAAAATCAACAACTGCCTCGGCCAGGCACTTCTGGCGAAGAAGATGGGAAAGACCCGTCTGATTGCGGAGACCGGAGCAGGCCAGCACGGCGTGGCAACGGCAACGGTGGCAGCACTTCTTGGAATGGAATGTGTTGTTTTCATGGGAAAGGTGGACACAGAAAGGCAGGCACTGAATGTTTACAAGATGAAGCTTCTCGGAGCGGATGTGGTCCCTGTCACCGATGGAACCGGAACGCTGAAGGATGCGGTTTCACAGGCAATGCGTGAATGGACGAGCCGCATGGAGGACACACACTACTGCCTGGGCTCGGTCATGGGCCCGCATCCGTTCCCGACCATTGTCCGTGATTTTCAGGCAGTGATCTCCAGGGAGATCAAGGAGCAGATGCTGGAGAAGGAGGGAAGACTTCCGGATGCAGTGATTGCCTGTGTCGGCGGCGGCTCCAATGCCATCGGCTCATTCTATCACTTCATTGATGATCCTTCGGTACGGCTGATCGGCTGCGAGGCAGCAGGCCGCGGAGTCGATACCTTTGAAACAGCCGCAACGATAAATACAGGACGCCTTGGTATTTTCCATGGAATGAAGTCCTACTTCTGTCAGAATGAATACGGACAGATTGCACCGGTGTATTCCATTTCGGCAGGTCTGGATTACCCGGGAATCGGGCCGGAGCATGCGTACCTGCATGACATCGGAA
>HF986570.1:28931-30098 GCA_000431495.1 Firmicutes bacterium CAG:791
CCTTTGAATATACGTCCCGGATGGAAGGCATTATCCCGGCCATTGAGAGCTCACATGCCATCGCTTATGCTATGAAGCTTGCTCCGAAGCTGGATAAGGACAAGGTAATCGTGATTACGGTTTCCGGAAGAGGCGACAAGGACTGCGCAGCAATTGCGAGATACCGCGGAGAGGAGATTTCAGAATGAGCCGGATAGAAGAAGCATTTCAGAAGCATAAAGCATTTATTGCCTTCATTACCGTAGGAGATCCGGATCTGGAGACCACGGAAAGGGTGGTTCACGCGGCGGTGGAGAATGGAGCGGATCTGATTGAGCTGGGCATCCCGTTCTCGGATCCGACGGCAGAGGGACCGGTCATCATGGAAGCCGATGAAGTGGCATTAAAGGCAGGAACCACAACGGATAAGGTGTTCGAGCTGACGAAGAAGCTGCGCGAGACCATCACGGTACCGATGGTTTACATGACCTATGCCAATGTGGTCTTCTCCTATGGCTGCGAGCAGTTTGCACAGAAGGCCGCGGATGCAGGAATTGACGGCCTGATTCTTCCGGACGTGCCTTATGAGGAAAAGGAAGAATTCACAGAGGTTTTTGACCGCTACGGGCTGGATCTGATTTCGATGATTGCGCCGACCTCCGAGGACCGTATCGCGATGATTGCAAAGGAAGCGAAGGGCTTTATCTATATGGTATCCTCCCTTGGCGTAACCGGCACAAGAAGCGAGATTACAACGGATATTTCGGCAATGACCGATCTGGTCAAGAAGAATTCAGAGGTTCCCTGCGCCGTAGGCTTTGGAATTTCCACACCGGAGCAGGCAGCCAGAATGGCAGAGCTCTCCGACGGAGCCATTGTGGGATCTGCCATCATCAAGATCATTGCGAAATATGGAAAAGAAGCAGCCGGGCCGGTCGGTGAGTATGTAAAGGGGATGGCGGATGCCGTGCATGGAGTATGAGGAAGCTTACTCAAGTCAAAACTTGCAGAAATGGCATATATTTGATCTAATGTTAGTGTATGGCGCTTGCAGGGAGTTGTTTAAGTAAGCGGAAGGCCGCAGAGATGCGGCTTTTCTGAGATACAGCGGTTAGCATAATCTAACTACGCGGCTGTACGTATCGGCTAGGCAAACCTAACATGGAAAGGAATGATAGCGATGCAGGA
>HF986571.1:0-19131 GCA_000431495.1 Firmicutes bacterium CAG:791
TCTACTGGGAGCACAGAGAGGATGATGCGAAGGCACTCACCCATGCTGTGCTTTCCAATGAGAAGATGTGGGATCAGGATCTGACAAGGATCGCAGGCCTGGAGGAAAAGGTTACAGAGGATCTTGCTCTGATCCGCCGGGAAGGAGCAGAGGCTGCATACGCATCGGTTCTGAAATAAGAGCTGCGAGGCGGTTCTGGCGGCGGAATGCATCCTTATTTGGAAGAATGTTCTTCCAAGGATGATTTTCAACGGCGAGGAGCATCCTGTTTCGAAAGAATGCTCTTCTGGGGATTACTTTTCAGTGAAGAAATCATCCTGTTTCAGAAAAATCCTCTCTCAGGGATGATTTTCCACAGAAGAATGCATCCTGATTCAGAGGAATCCTCTCTCAGGGATGCTTCTCAAGCGTAGAAATCATCCTGTTTCAGAAGAATCCTCTCACAGGGATGATTTTCAACGGCAGAAATCATCCTGTTTCAGAGGAATCCTCTCACAGGGATGATTCCATGATAAAAAAGTTATCTCATAAAGCTCCGGAAGCCTCTCATTCTCATAAAGGAAGGAAACATATGAAATATATCCATATTCATCCGCTTGATAATGTCGTGGTCGCATTGGAGGATCTGAAAAAGGGCGACCTGATTTCTGTCACAGCCAAAGCCCCTGCCGAAATTCAGTCATCAGAAGCCCCTGCCGGACTGCAGTCATCAGAAGCCCCTGCTGGACTTCAGAAAGCAGCTTCGGTTGAAGGAACATCCGAACCCGCCAAGTCAGCAGTGTCCTCTCCGAGCAGCACGGCTGCCGGGAGATCGCGATCTTCAAGGATGGCGTGACACTCTGATACCAAGGATGGCGTGACACTCTGATACGCTTGTCAGAGAATTGCTTTCCCGATTTCAGTTGGCATCTGTCATGAAATCCCACTTTTATTCCACCATGGACAGTGCGATTCTCTTCTTTCCAACATCCACAGAGAGCACGGTGACATCCACAACATCTCCGACATGAACAGCTTCCAGCGGATGCTTGATAAAGCGTTTGGTCATCCGGGAGATGTGCACAAGTCCGTCCTGATGGACACCGATATCCACAAATGCACCGAAATCTACGATGTTGCGGACCGTTCCCTTCAGCTTCATCCCGGGCTTCAGATCCTCCAGGGAGAGGACATCGGAGCGAAGGATCGGTCCCGGCATCTCTTCTCTTGGATCTCTCGCAGGCTTCTCCAGCTCATTCAGAATATCCGTCAGCGTAATCTCACCGATTCCAAGCTCAGCCGCACGCTTTTTCACTTCCGCTTTCGGCACGCGCTTCTTCACCTCGCGGAAGCCTTCCATATTGTCCTCCAGCTTCAGACTTTTCAGCAGCTGCTCCACCGCAGCATAATCCTCCGGATGCACCGCGGTAGCATCCAGCGGCTCCTTGCCGTCCCGGATGCGAAGAAAGCCTGCGCACTGCTCAAAGGCCTTGGGACCAAGCTTGGCCACCTTTAACAGCTCACGTCTGCTCTGGAAACGGCCGTTCGCTTCCCGGTATGCCACGATGTTCTTTGCCAGTGCTCCGGAAATACCGGAAACATACGACAGCAGGGAAAACGATGCCGTATTCAGATCCACGCCGACATGATTGACGCAGTCCTCCACAACACCGCCCAGGGCTTCATCCAGCTTCTTCTGATTCATGTCATGCTGATACTGTCCGACGCCGACAGCCTTCGGATCAATTTTGACAAGCTCTGCCAGCGGATCCTGCAGACGTCTTGCCATCGAGGTTGCCGATCTTTGTCCGACGTCAAAATTCGGAAATTCCTCCGTGGCCAGCTTGCTGGCACTGTATACGGAAGCCCCCGCCTCATTCACGATAATATACTGCAAGGGCTTTCTCTGCGGATTCTCCCGCTGAAGCTCTTTGATGAGCTCCACAATAACCTGCTCGGACTCACGGCTCGCCGTACCGTTTCCAAGGCTGATGAGCGACACATTGTCCTTCTCAATCAATTTCCTGATTACAGCCTTCGCTTCTGCCACTTTATTCTGCGGAGCAGTCGGATAAACAACCGTTGTATCCAGAACCTTTCCGGTCGGATCCACCACGGAAATCTTGCAGCCTGTACGGAACGCCGGATCCCATCCAAGGACCGTCTGTCCATTGATCGGCGGCTGCATCAGAAGCTGCTCCAGATTCTTCCGGAAGACCTGAATGGCACCGTCCTCTGCTTCCTCCGTCAGCCTTCCCCGGATTTCACGAAGAATCGCCGGAGCAATCAGTCTCTCATAAGCGTCTTTTGCAGTCAGCTCCAGAACATCCGCCGTGTACCGGTTCTTTCCGGCAAACCACCCGCCGATGTGTTTGAGGATCTCCTCCTCCGGAGCATTCAGCTTCACAGTAAGATAGTTTTCCTTCTCGCCGCGGTTAATGGCAAGAACACGATGTCCCGGGAGCTTCGAAATCTTTTCTTCAAATTCGAAATACATCTCGTAAACACTGCGCCGGTCCTCCTTCGTTCCGTGTGCCGCCGCACTGCTTTTTGCCTCCTTCTTCTCCGCTGTCGCAAGCGTTCCGTCTCTCCAGGTCTTCTCACGAATCCAGTTCCGAAGGTCCGCATCGTCCGAAATCTGTTCCGCAATGATGTCCTGTGCACCCTGCAGCGCAGTCTGCGCAGAATCCACCTTCTTCTCTTCCGGAACCTCCGGATCCTGCATAATTTCAGGCTTTGTCACGTATTTGACTGCTTCGGTCAACAATTCTTTGTCTGCCTTCCCGGACAAAATCCAGTCCGCAAAGGGCTCCAGTCCCTTTTCTCTGGCAATCCCGGCACGTGTTTTCCGCTTCTGCTTGTAGGGACGGTACAGATCCTCCACGGCAACCTGCGTCATGGCAGCTTCAATCCTCTGACGAAGCTCCTCTGTAAGCTTTCCCTGTTCCTCGATAGCTGACAGCACCTGCTGCTTCTTATCCTCCAGATTCCGAAGAGCGGTCAGCCGCTCTCCGAGGAACCGGAGCTGCTCATCATTCAGAGATCCCGTTGCTTCCTTCCGGTAACGGGCAATGAATGGAATGGTGTTTCCCTCATCAATCAGCCTGGTGGCGGCCTCCACCTGTCCCAGGCGGACCTTGCTGCCGTCCAGGTTTGGCATTGCCGCCATTTCTTCTGTAATTCGAGCACTGATATTCATCCGCAAAGCTCCCCCTTTTCAGGCTTCTGCAATCTTATTTCCTGTGTACAGCTGATAGTATTTTCCCTTTTCCGCAATCAGCTGCTCATGCGTTCCGCGCTCAATGATCCGCCCCTGCTCCAATACCATGATGCAGTCACTGTTGCGGACCGTGGAAAGCCGGTGTGCAATGACAAAGGTGGTTCTTCCCTTCATCAGAGCGTCCATGCCCTTCTGCACAAGGCTCTCCGTTCTGGTATCGATCGAGGACGTCGCTTCGTCCAGAATCAGGGCCGGAGGATCTGCTACTGCGGCACGTGCAATCGCAAGAAGCTGACGCTGCCCCTGCGACAGATTGGCCCCGTCGTTCCGCAGCATCGTGTCATAACCGTTGGGAAGTCTCCGGATGAAGCCATCCGCGTTGGCAAGCCTTGCAGCCTCCATGCACTGCTCATCCGTAGCGTCCAGGCGTCCGTAGCGGATGTTCTCCATTACCGTTCCCGTAAACAGATGCGTATCCTGCAGAACCATGCCAAGGGAATGCCGAAGATCTGCCTTCCGGATCTTATCGATGTTGATCTCATCGTAACGGATTTTGCCGTCCTGAATGTCATAGAAACGGTTGATCAGATTTGTGATGGTCGTCTTTCCTGCACCGGTGGAACCAACAAAGGCAATCTTCTGCCCGGGTTCTGCAAACAGATTAATGTCATGCAGCACGAGCTTTTCGGGATCGTAGCCAAAATCCACATTTTCCATCGTGATCCTGCCGCGCTGGCGCACGTAGGTGGTCGTATTGTCGGCCTTATGATAATGCTTCCACGCCCAGATTCCGGTCCTCTCCTTCGTCTCCGTAAGATTTCCGTTCTCGTCCTCTCTGGCGCGAACCAGCTCGACGTATCCCTCGTCCTTCTCCGGCACCTCATCCATCATCCGGAACACACGCTCCGCGCCTGCGAGAGCTGCGATAATGGAATTCATCTGCTGCGCGATCTGCGTGATCGGCATGGAGAAGTTCTTGTTCAGCGTCAGATACGAAACCAGCGTACCCAGCGTCGTGGAGCCGAAATTCGCAAGTGCAAGCGCCGCTCCGACCACGGCACAGAGAACATAGCTGATGTTCCCGAGGTTCCCGTTGACCGGCATCATGATGGAGGCATAACGGTTTGCCAGATTGGCGCTGTTTCTCAGCTGCCCGTTCAGCTCCCGGAAATCCTCAACCGCCTTTTCCTCATGACAGAACACCTTGACGACCTTCTGGCCGTTCATCATTTCCTCAATATAGCCGTTTTCTTTTCCGAGGTCCTTCTGCTGCTGCACGAAGAAGCTTCCGGATTTTCCCGCCAGCTTTCCGGAAACGAACATGGTCACCAGTACCATGAATACACTGATGATGGTCAGCGGCCAGGACAGCGCAATCATGGAAACAAAGGTGATGACAAGCGTCACCATGGAATTGATGGTCTGCGGAATGCTCTGGCTGATCAGCTGCCGGAGCGTATCGATGTCATTCGTATAGACGGACATGATGTCGCCGTGCGCATTCTGGTCAAAATACCGGATCGGCAGCGATTCCATGTGCGCGAACAGCTCCTTTCGAAGATCGCGAAGCGTTCCCTGTGAAATCGTAATCATGATTCTCTGATAGGCATAGGAAGCCGCAACTCCGATCAGATAAATAACCGCAAGCTTCCCCAGCGCTGCCGCAAGCGGGGCAAAATCGTTGCTCTTTGCTGCCAGCATCGGCAGAATATATCCGTCGATCAGAGTCTTCTGGAACAGCGTTCCCTGAAGCGTTGCCCAGGCTGCGATCAGAATGCAGACAATGACCAGCAGAAACGGAACCAGATAATTCTTCAGAACCAGCTTCATCAGCCGGACAAATAATTGCTTCGGATTCTCCACCTTCGGGCGGGGTTTCCTATTATTTCTCATTCCAGGCATTGTTTCCCTCCCCTTTCTTTCACTGCGGCTCGTCGAAATCACCGCCGCCCTGTGTCTGCGACTCGTAGATTTCACGATAAATCCGGTTGCTCTTCACAAGATTCTCATGCGTATCAAAGCCATTGATCGTTCCGTTGTCCAGCACAATGATGCGGTCTGCATCCTGTACGGAAGAGATTCTCTGTGCAATGATCAGCTTCGTCGTGCCCGGAATCTTTGTTGCAAAGGCATCACGGATCTTTCGGTCCGTCGCCGTGTCACAGGCACTGGTGGAATCATCCAGAATCAGGATCTCCGGTTTCTTCATCAGAGCTCTCGCAATGCAGAGGCGCTGCTTCTGTCCGCCGGAAACGTTGGTTCCTCCCTGGGTGATCTTCGTATCGTAGCCTTCCGGCATCCGGTCAATAAACTCGTCGGCGCAGGCAAGCGCACAGGCCTCCCTGCAATCCGCCAAAGTCGCGTCCGGGTTGCCCCATTTCAGGTTGTCCATGATCGTGCCGGAAAACAGATTGTTGCTCTGCAGAACGACAGATACATGGTCTCGAAGAGTTTCCAGATCATAATCTCTCACGTCCACACCGCCGACCTTAACGGTTCCGTGCGTCACATCATACAGGCGGGAAATCAGATTCACCAGAGAAGACTTTCCGGAGCCGGTGCCTCCGATGATGCCGATGGTTTCTCCGGAATGAATGTGGAGATTAATATGATGCAGGGTTCGCTCATCGCGCTCCTTCGTCACATCATGAATGGTGACCACCTCACACCCGTTCTTATCATAGGAAACATCCCGCCTCTTATAGGCGAAATCCACATCTTCAAAATCAATGCTGCCGTCCTTCATCTCCATCACCGGATTCTCCGGATTGCAAATGTCGGGCTTCTCCTCAAGGACCTCACAGATTCGCTGCGCACTGGCTGCCGACATGGTCAGCATGACAAAGATCATCGATATCATCATCAGACTGAACAGAACCATCATGATGTAGCTGAACAGAGAGGTCAGCTCGCCGGTTGTCATCGAGCCGCCAACGATCTGATGCGCGCCAAGCCACGAGACTCCGATGATGCATGCATCCACAATCAGGGTCATCACCGGCATGTTCATAACCACCAGCTTCTCTGCGCGGACGAACAGCCTGTACAGCTCCTCTACCGCCTTGTTGAATTTCGTTTTCTCATAATCCTCACGGACAAATGCCTTGACGACGCGAATGGCAGAGACATTCTCCTGCACACTCGCATTCAGGTCGTCATATTTGCGGAAGGTGGCCCGAAATGCCTCCGAAGCCCTTCCGATGACAACCACGAGAAATGCTCCGAGAATCACCAGTGCCCCAAGGAAAATCAGACTGATCTTCGGACTGATCACGATGCACATTACCAGTGCAATGATCATCATGAGCGGCGCACGGACCGCAATGCGGATAATCATCATAAACGCATTCTGCAGATTCGTGACGTCCGTCGTCATCCGGGTGACAAGTCCCGCCGTCGAATACTTATCAATATTGGAGAAAGAAAATGTCTGGATATTTGCGTACATGGAATCACGAAGATTCGCCGCAAAGCCGGTCGAAGCATCCGAAGCAAACACACCTCCCAGGATACCAAACAAAAGACTGGCAAATGCCATGATCAGCATGATCAGACCGTAGTGAAGGATCTGCTCCATGTTGCCCGCCTGAATTCCCTGGTCAATCAGAGATGCTGTCACAAACGGAATCAGAATTTCCATCAGAACTTCCAGAAGTGTAAAGACCGGTGTCAGAATCGCAGATCTTTTATATTGCCGGATCTGGCCGGAAAGGACTTGAACGATGTGCATGTAAAAACCTCACTTCCTGTAAAAATGACATGTCTTTTTATTATAATGGAACAGATCATGTCATTCCACTGGAGTGAGGCTGTGAAATCAGAAAGTTTTTATAAACAGAGCAGGGCGTGGGCCGGGCCAGTGCCTGTCACAGGCGCTCCGGCTCCACCTCCATGATGTCATTGAAGTAATTGTTCGCGAGCATCATGATTCCCATGGACGTGATGACCACGAATTCACGGTCATTATAGCGTGCCTGCATCCGGTCCTTCAAATCCGCCGGAATATGCCGCGGATCATTCGCCAGCGCCCGGGCAAATTCCACCAGAAGCTCCTCGTCCTTCGTGAATTCGAAATTGTGAATATCAATTCCCTCCGAATCCAGAAGTTTCTTAAAATACGTCGTGCAAACGATGCAGTCATTGGCCGCAGAAATCGCGTACTCATAAATATCTGCCGCCCGCTTGCCGACAATCGCAGCCAGCTCCTCATCCACCGCATAGGAGCCCGCTTCAATTGCTTGAAAGCAGGGGACACTGTGCAGAAGCGTCAGCTTCTCGTTGGTCAGGCGATATCCCTTTGCAAGATGCTCCCGGATTGTCTTCTGTACCTCTTCCGGAGCAGTCTCCGGATTGATTTTCTGTATTCTGGACATCTTCTTCCTCTTCTTCCGCTCTTTCACTCTTCCGGAAATTCTCCGCGAACTTGTCAGCGGATCTGCCAGGCCTTACTGAAACAGGCCTTCTGAAAAATACCGCTCCGCGCGGTCAGGAATGATAATGACAAAATTGCCGCGGGCTCCCTTTTCAATGAGCTGCCGTGCACCCGCAAGACCTGCGCCGCTCGAGGAGCCGGCAAAAATACCTTCCTTTGCCGCCAGATCCCGGCATGCCGCAAATGCGGCTTCGTCGTCAATCTTCTCCACCTGATCCACCAGAGACAGATCCATCGTCTCCGCGACAAAATCATTGCCGATTCCTTCGATCCGGAAATGCCCCGGCTCTCCTCCGCCGATAATGGAGCCCTTCGGATCCGCCAATACGGTTCGAATGCCGGGATTCTTCTCCTTCAGATACTTCGCTGTTCCGGAAAAGGTCCCGCCGGAGCCGGCCCCCGTCACAAACCAGTCGATCTTCCCGTCAAGCTGGTCGTAGATCTCCGGTCCGAGTGTCTCATAATACGTCTCCGGATTGTCCGGATTGTCAAACTGATCCACAAAATACGAGCCAGAGATTTCCCGCTGCAGCTTCTCCGCCATTTTTCTTGCTCCGGGAAGTCCGTCTTCCGCAAGGACCGTCACAACCTCAGCGCCAAGCGCCCGCATGACAATCTGCTTCTCCTTTGAGTAGCAGCAGGGCACAATCAGTATCAGTCGGTATCCGCGGTTCAGGGCGGCAAAGGCAAGACCGATGCCGGTATTGCCCGCCGTGATCTCAAGGATCGTTCCGCCCTTTGCAAGTCTTCCATCCGCTTCCGCCTTCCGGATGATATGCTCTCCCAGACGGTCTTTGATGGAGCCTCCCGGATTCAGAAGCTCGGCCTTTGCATAAATCTGTGCTCCCTCCGGGAGCCCCAGATGTGTCAGATGAATGAGCGGTGTACGTCCCACCAGCTCATGGATGTCTTCTGTAATATTCATCACTCTTTTGTTACATCCGATCCGAAATACTTCTCAGACAGCTCTGCCAGAGTTCCGTCTGCCTTCAGCTCTTCAATGGCTGCATTGACTGCCTTCTCGAAGGACGCAGTCTCATCTCCCTTGCGGATCGGGATTGCCACATGGCTGGCGTCCTCTGTGGTGGCCACAATCTTGATGTTCGCATCCGGCTGCTGATTCAGATAATCGTAAATGGAAACATCTGCATTCAGTGTGGCATCTGCACGTCCGTCGATGACGTTCTGGATCGTATCATTTAAGGTAGAAACGCCTGCCGCACTTGCTCCGTAGCTCTCTGCCAGCTCCATATACGTAGAGCCGATGGAGTTCACGGTCTTTTTGCCCTTCAGGTCATCGAAGCTCTTGATTTCCTCATTGTCCTTGCGCACCACCAGTGCCGTATGGATATATGCATAAGGCTCCGAGAAATCATACTTCTCCGAACGCTCATCGGTGACCTCCACGCCGTTGATGACGATGTCATAGCGGCCGTCATCCAGTCCTGCGAACAGGGACTCCCACGGAGCTTCCACGATCTGAACCTCAACGCCGAGCTTCTCTCCGATCGCTCTGGCCGTATCTGCGTCATAACCGATCACCTCATTGGTATCCAGATCATGATAGGACCACGGTGCCCAGTTTCCTTCCATGCCGGCAACCAGCGTTCCCTTGTCGAGGACCTGCTTCAGAAGTCCGTCCGCATTGGAAAGGTCCACGGTACCGGTGCTCTCTGCTTCTCCGCCTTCCGTGAACGCAGGATCGGTTTCCTCATCCGTTTTGGTCGCTTCCTCTGTTTCCGTCTCAGCCGCTGCCTCTGTTTCTGCGGATGCAGACTCTCCTGCTCCGGATGCTGTATTGGAACCGCATCCTGCCAGCAGGGTAAGGGCTGCTGCTGCGATAACGATGCTGACTGTCTTCTTTTTCATAATCTACCTCCTGGGAATCTCCGAACGTTATATCCTACTTAATAACTAGGATATATATGATTTATGTTTCTCTTTATACGCCGTCCGTTCGGATGTGTCAATGGGTTTTACGCATATTCTATCATGTTTTCCTATAAGCCACCGTGAATGAAACACACGGGTCCGGCTCTTTAGATTTTTTTAATACTATTTTCGACTTTCATTCATTGCATTTACTTATCGAAAATTTAGAATAAATATTGTGTTCAAATTTATTTAAAAAAGAGGCTATTTCCTATGTTCGATCGGTTTCGTTACAAATTTATGCAATTCATGCAGGGGCGGTACGGGGCAGACAAATTCAGTCAGTTCCTTTCCGGCGTTATTCTGGTTCTTATCATTCTGGAGCTGATTTTCAGAAATCCCCTCCTTTGGTGGCTTTCCCTGATTCTCCTGATTTATATGTATTTCCGGATGTTCTCACGCAACATTGCAAAGCGCTATAACGAGAATCGCAAATATCTGGAAATCTCCGGAAAGATCCGGAACAGCCGCTTCGGCTGTGCCTTCGGAAACGGGATGCGTTCTCTCTCGGGACAGATGCAGAACCTTGGCTGGAGGCTTCGCCAGAATGCACAGGAGAGAAAGAGAAACGCCGGCTACCATATCTATAAATGCCCGCAGTGCGGACAGAAGATCCGTATTCCAAAGGGAAAGGGCAGGATCATGGTCCGCTGTCCGAAATGCGGCAAGGAGTTTAAGAAGCATTCCTGAGAAGCACGTTATCTACTGATTCCGGAGAGGTTTCTATGTTTGGTTACGTTGTCATCAATGAACAGGAGCTGAAGGTTCGCGAGGTCGGACTGTACCGTTCCTATTACTGCGGCTTTTGTCGCGAATTAAAGAGAAAATACGGATTTCCCGGACAAATGACGCTCAGCTACGACATGACCTTTCTCATCATGGTCCTTTCGGATCTCTATGATGCAAAGGATACGGTTGCGAAGACGCGCTGTATCGCGCATCCTCTCGGCGAACACCAGACCCGGATCAATCTGTACACGGAATATGCTGCAGACATGAATCTGATTCTGTCCTACTATGCTTGTCTGGATGACTGGAACGATGAGAAAAAGCTTCACAAGCTGATGCTGGCCCAGCTCCTTCGGAAGCGCAGCCAGGAAGCCGGCATCAACTACGGACATAAGGCAGCGGTAATCAAGGATCGCCTTGATAAGCTTCACGCTGCCGAGAAGTCAGATTCCTCCGACATAGACCTGGTCGCCGGATATTTCGGCGATATTATGGCAGAGCTGTTTGCCATCTACGAGGACGAATGGGAGGAGCCGCTTCGTCACATGGGCTTTTATCTCGGTAAATTCGTCTACATCATGGACGCCTACGATGATCTGGAAAAGGATCAGAAAAGCGGCAGCTTCAATCCGCTGAAGAAAATGGCAGACCGCCCTGATTTCGATGACTGCTGCCAGCAGATTCTCACCATGATGATCTCCCGCAGCTGCGAGGCATTTGAGCTTCTTCCCTGCGTGGAGAATCTCCCCATTCTCCGGAATATCCTTTACTCCGGAGTCTGGACCCGCTACAATAACGTTCGTGCCGGACGGCAGGGTCTTACGCCGGATGCTTCTTCCGATTCCGTGCGCAGCCATTCCCCCGCCGCCTTTTCCGATGCCACGATACTCGGTGCCGATTCCTCCCTGCAGGAATCGAAGCACTCTGACTGAAAACTGGGTGAAATTACGCTCAGCCGTTTTTGACTCAATTAGTCAATCACGGTATCCGGCATCATTTTACTGACGAAAGGAATTCACTTCATGTCTGATCCTTATCAGGTTCTCGGCGTCTCACGCAGTGCAACCGACGACGACATCAAGAAGGCTTACCGGACGCTTTCCCGCAAATATCATCCGGACTCCAACATCAATAATCCCAACAAGGAACAGGCGGAGGAGAAATTCAAAGAGGTTCAGGCCGCATACAAGCAGATCATGTATGAGCGCCAGCACCCTTATTCAAGTTCCGGCTCTTCTTCCGGTTCCGGCTATGGTTCCTCCGGCTCCTATGGCGGTTCCTACGGATCGTCCGGCGGATACGGTTACCGCGGTCCGTATGACGGAGATTTCTGGGGAGATTTCTTCGGCGGCGGCTTCGGAGGCTTCAGCAGTCAGCAGCGCTCCTACCAGAATCAAAGCCAGGATGAGGATTCCATCCGGCTTCAGGCGGCAGCCAATTATCTGAACAGCCGGCACTATCAGGAAGCTCTCAACGTACTGAACAGCATTACCAGTCATTCCGCGCAGTGGTATTACTACAGTGCCATCGCAAACTCAGGCCTTGGCAACAATGTTCTGGCTCTTCAGCAGGCGCAGACAGCCGCGCAGATGGAGCCCTCCAATCAGACCTATCAGGAGCTGGTGCAGCGGCTCAACTCCGGCAGCAGCTGGTATCAATCCCGGCAGAATCCCTATGAGACCTTCTCCTCCGGTACCGCCAACTGGTGTCTGCGGCTGTGCCTTCTGAATGCCGCACTCAATCTCTGCTGCGGCGGAGGCGGCCTGTGCTGCGGCGGCTATCCGATGTGGTGAAATCTGCCTCAGACCTCTCCCGCCGGGTGTCCGATCCTGTCCCGGATCCTCTGCCCGGTTGGAGTTCCTGCAAGGCCGCCGCGCCCGGTCTCCCGAAGATCGGGAGACATTGCATGTCCTACCGCCTTCATGGCATCAATCACCTCGTCCGGAGGAATCCGGCTGGTAATGCCAGCCATTGCCATATCCGCACAGGAAACCGCATTCATCGCACCGATGACGTTTCGCTTCACACAGGGAACCTCCACAAGTCCCGCGACAGGATCACAGACAAGTCCCATGAGAGCGGAAAGCGCCATCGCTGCGGCATGACACATCTGATCCGGCGTTCCGCCGAGAAGACTCACCGCAGCCCCTGCTGCCATCGCAGATGCTGCGCCAATTTCTGCCTGACATCCCCCTGCAGCTCCGGAGAGACTCGCGCGATGCGCAATCACGCCGCCAATGCCTCCGGCAGTGTACAGTGCCTGAATCATCTGCTCATCCGTAAAATGCTTTTTCTCCTGCATGGAAAGAAGAACGGCAGGAACCACGCCGCAGGAGCCTGCGGTCGGTGCGGCAACGATCCGCTTCATGCAGGCATTGGATTCCGCAACCCGCAGAGCCCTCTCCATCACCGAAGCACAGAACGGCCCGCAGAGAAGTCCGCCTCTTTCCTTTCTGTCATGAAGCCGTTCCGCATCCGTCCCCACAAGACCGCTTGCGGATTTCAGGGACGGGTCATAGTCCTCATCGGATGCCTTCATAGCCGCAAAAATCTCCGCCATTCGCTTTTCCGACTCTTCCCTGCCGATTCCCTCCTCTCTGCAGTCGTCCTCCTGCACCACCTGCCAGAAGGCTTTCTCTTCCGTGCTGCATGCCGCCGTTATCTCGTCCAGTGATTGATACATGTTCTCTCTGCTCCTCTCCTCGGAATTCATCAGAAGGCTGTATGTTTCTACAGCAGGCTGTAATAAGTCACCTTCTCCACGCCCTCAAGATGCTCCAGCCAGTGCACGGCTTCGATCGGTATTTCCTGATCACATTCCAGAACCATCACGGCATGGCCGCCTCTTCCGGAACGATAGAGCTGCATCGTCGCAATGTTGACCGACTTATGCTGCAGCATGGACGTCACCTCCGCAACATGTCCCGGCTGATCCTCATTGTGAACAATCAGAGTCGGATAATCGCCGCTGAAATTCGCCGCCAGACCGTCAAGCTCTGTGATCATGATCCTGCCGCCTCCCACGGAGGCTCCTACGATTTCCAGCTCTCTGCCGGATTTTGATGTCAGAAGGAGTCTCGCCGAATTCGGGTTCGCATCCTCCCCCAGATCCACCGGTCCGAAATGAAATTCCATTCCGTGCTCTGCTGCCAGCTCAAAGCTGTGCGGAATCCGGTCATCATCCACGGCCAGTCCCAGGAGCCCGGCAACCAGCGCGCGATCTGTCCCATGCCCGTTTCCTGTTGCAAGAAAGGAGCCATGCAGCCCGATTTCCGCTTTCCGCACCTCTTCTCCAAGGAGCTTCCGGCTCACGTTTCCGATCCGCACCGCTCCTGCCGTATGTGAGCTTGATGGTCCTACCATAATCGGCCCTACAACATCAAATAAATTCATCTGAATTCTCCCGTCAGCGCTCCACAGCGCTCCAATCCCGCAAATACAAAAAGCAGAACACTTCCGTGTTCTGCTCCCTTGCATCTTCCGATCTCAGTCCGGCCTGCAATTATGCGTTCTGCTTCGCAACTTCTGCAAGTGCTGCAAATCCGGCTGCATCGTTAACAGCCATCTCTGCAAGCATCTTGCGGTTGATGTCGATGCCTGCAACCTTAAGGCCATGCATCATCTTGCTGTAGGAAAGGCCATTGATTCTTGCAGCTGCATTGATACGTGCGATCCAGAGAGATCTCATATCTCTCTTGCGGAGCTTTCTGCCCTCAAATGCAGAATTCTGTGCACGCATGACAGACTGCTTCGCTACTCTGTACTGGCTGGATCTTGCTCCTCTGTAGCCCTTTGCAAGCTTCAGAACTCTGTTATGCTTCTTCTTGGCGTTCAAGCCACCTTTAATTCTTGCCATCTTCGATTTCCTCCATCAAATAACCATCATGCACCTGAATTAAAGGTAAGGCATGATCTTCTTCATGTTCTTTACGTTTGTTGCATCCGTAACTGCGGGCTGACGAAGGTTTCTCTTTCTCTTCGTGGTCTTCTTGGTAAGGATGTGGCTCTTATAAGCCTTGTTGCGGATCAGCTTACCATTTCCGCTGAGTTTGAAGCGCTTTGCAGCGGATCTGTTTGTTTTCATTCTGGGCATGACTAATTCCTCCTTCTGATCCGGTCAAAAACCGGTCTTGTGTTGATACTTCCTGCACTCTGTCCGATTCGGATTACTTCTTCTGAACCAGGAACAGGGACATGGACCTTCCTTCTACCTTCGGTGCCTTGTCAACCACGGCGATATCCACCAGTGCGTTGGCAAAATCCGTCAGGATGTGGGCGCTCTCATTCATATGCGCCATCTCACGGCCGCGGAAGCGAAGCGTCACCTTCACGCGGTCACCGCGCTCCAGGAATTTTCTTGCAGAACCAACCTTCGTGTTGAGGTCATTCTGATCGATGTTGGGGGACATACGGATTTCCTTGATCTCCACAACATGCTGCTTCTTCTTGGCTTCCTTTTCCTTACGAAGACGCTCGTACTTAAACTTGCCGTAGTCAATGATCCGGCAGACCGGCGGCTGCGCCGTAGCTGCAATCAGAACCAGATCCAGTTCTGCATCCCGGGCCATCTTCCTTGCCTCTTCCGTAGGCATAACGCCGAGCTGTTCTCCGTCTGCACCGATCACACGGACTTCCTTCTCCCGGATCTGCTCATTAATCGGCACTTCCGGCTTACGCTGCTGTCTTCGATTATTGTTGTTATTAATGGGTTTGCCCTCCTCATACTGCCTGAATCGTCAGGTGCTGACAAAACAAAAATGACAGTAGCAGACGCCACTGTCATCATTTCTCACATCCTGTGAAAGCACATGCGGAATTGTCCGCCGGTACTCCATCCGCATTCTGACGATTGCGCAGCTGTTGCTGCTGTCAGAAGCACCTCGAATCATCCCAAATCGTGATCCTGCTTCCTTCATGCGGTATGAAAATCATGAACGCTGCCAGTGTAGAATTCATATCAACTACGGATTCCAACCGGTCAGGTGAGAGTGGAACTCTGCTTAATGTCTTCTGATTACTCAGACCCAGTTAAGATAACACACCATCTCTGTGCTGTCAATATCTTTCCCTGTTTCTGTGCCGGACACATTTTTCCTGCAATTTTTTTACCGGTTCTGCTTGTACTCCCCCTCGTACCATGCCTGGAACATCAGGATATACCATATCTGGACTCTCCACACATCGTGCTCGATGAAATCTCTCCAGATCTGCTGCACAACATCCGGATTCAGGAGATCCTGCTCCCGGAGCTTTTCCGGAGCAATCAGATCCTCCGCCCAGGCGCGAAGCTGCGGCGTCTTCAGCCACTTCCGGATCGGAATGGAAAAGCCCTTCTTCGGCCGGTCCATCAGCTCCTTCGGCACATAGCGGTACAGCACGTCCCGAAGAACAAGCTTCCCGGTATCTCCCTCGCGCAGATATTCCAGAGGAAGCGTCCACGCAAATTCCACAACATCCTTATCCAGAAACGGCACGCGGGTCTCCAGAGATACCGCCATCGCCGTCCGGTCCACCTTGACCAGAATGTCATCCGGATGATACATCCGAAGGTCCATCAGCATGATGTCATGACACACTTCACCGGTGACATCCCTGCCGGTCTGCGTATAGGCATAGGGAAGCTCACCGTGCCTTTTGGCAATCTGAAACAGCAGGGGATCGGTCTCAAAGGAAAGACGGTACACCTCCTCCGGGCTCTTTGCCTGCAGAATCTGACTCTTGATCCGGACCAGCTCGCGGGACGAAAGCGGACTGTGTTCAAGGACTGCTCCTGCCGCCTTTCGGAGAGGATACGGGATTCCGCAGATCTTCCCCCACTTGCGTGCTGTCGCAGGATAGTCATAATAGCCGCAGAACAGCTCATCACCGGCATCACCGGACAAGGATACGGTCACATGCTCCCTGGTCATTTTGCTGACGAGGTACGTCGGAATCTGTGACGAATCTGCAAACGGCTCGGAGAACATGGCCGGCAGGAGAGGAATCACTGCTTTCGCATCCTCCTCCGTAATCGTCAGCTCCGTGTGCTCGGTCCCAAGGTGCTGTGCAATCTGAGCCGCAATCGCCGCCTCATTGTACGCAGGATCCTCCATGCCGATGGTGAAGGTCTTCACCCTCCGGCTGCTCTCCTGCTGCATCAGGGACACGATCGTTCCGGAATCAATCCCCGCAGAAAGAAACGCTCCCAGCGGCACATCCGCCACCATCTGGTCCCGGATCGAAGCACGAAGAAGCCGCTCCAGCTCATCCGCAGCTTCCTTTCTTGTCCCGGTAAAGAGATGCTTCTGTCCGGAAACCGCAGTCTCCGTCACCGACCAGTAGACCTCCTGCTCCGCGTCCTCTCTCGTACCGGGCAGCGTGAGTGTAAGAATCTTGCCTGGCTCCAGCTTGAAGATATCCTGATAGATGGTATAAGGAGCCGGGATCACACCATGCTCAAAATACAGATCCAGCACCTTCTCCCGGATCGGATTGGAAAAACCGCGGATCGCACGAATGCTGCCAAGATCCGAGGAAAAAGCAAAAACGGTCTCTCCGCTTTCCTCCCTGCCGTCTCTGTTATCCTCATCCGGCAGCCCGGAGAGCCACCCGTAGTACAAAGGCTTCTCCCCGATCCGATCTCTTGCCAGCGTCAGCGTTCCGGTTTCCAGCTCATAAAAGGCAATGGCGAACATTCCCTTGCACAGGGAAAGCGCCTTTTTCATGCCGTAAAACTCGATGGCCTCCTGCAGCACCTCGGTATCGCAGGTGCTTCGGAACGTGATGCTCTGTCCCTTTGCCTCCGCGTCCTTCACAAGCTGCGCCCTGACACCTGCAAAATTATAGATCTCTCCGTTGTAGACAATGGCAGACCTTCCGGAATGTGAAAGCATCGGCTGTGCGCCGTTCGCAGAAAGATCCAGAATCGAGAGCCTCTGGTGTCCGAGCGTACATCTTCCGTCCGGTGAAACCCAGGTTCCGCCGCCGTCCGGACCGCGATGCAGCATGCGGTCCCGCATTCTCTGCATGTTGTCCCGCTGATCGGCCTGTCCGTTGATATTAATAATTCCGGCTATTCCGCACATACCAAATCCTCTTCCGTCTGTTCTTATATCGCTTCTTCGCTCCGGTTCTCAGTTTCTCCTGCCAAGCTGCCAGAACGCCACCGCACTCGCAGCAGCCACATTCAGGGAATCCACGCCATGCGACATCGGAATCTTCACGGTGTAATCGCAGGCAGCAATGGTCTGTGCCGAAAGACCATCGCCCTCATTCCCAAGCACAATGGCAAGCTTTTTCTCGGAAAGCAGCTCCGGATCGTCAATTGCCACGGTATCGTGCTGCAGTGCCATCGCCGCCGTCTTAAAGCCGAGCCCTTGCAGATACGCCATGCCCTCCTTGGGCCATGCAGACGGATTGTCTCCGTTCTCCATGCAGCAGCTTTCCGGATCCCTTCTCTTCAGCCAGGTGCCTCGTTTCTCAGGCACCCCGATATAGGTCCACGGAACCTGAAAAACGGTCCCCACACTGACGCGGATGGCTCTCCGGTACAGAGGATCCGCGCATTCGGGTGTCAGAAGAACCGCGTCCATATTGAGTGCTGCCGCAGATCTCATCATCGCCCCGACATTGGTCGGATTCTCGATGTTCTCCAGAACCGCGATCCGCCTTGCATGCCGGCACACCTCCTCCACCGAAGGAAGTGTCCGTCTGCGAAACGCGCAGAGAATCCCTCGCGTCAGATGATATCCGGTCAGTCGGCTCAGAGTATCAAGCTCTGCCGTATAAACCGTCACATGGTAAGACAGGCTCTCCAGACGCCGGAGGATCTCCTTTCCTTCCGTCCCGGTATACCGTCTCTCCATAAGAAGAGAAAGCGGCTCATAGCCTGCCGCCAGCGCACGCTCCACAACCGTCCGGCTTTCTCCGATAAAAATACCGTGCTCCGGCTCGTAATAGTGCTTCAGCTGGTTTTCATTCAGCTTTGTGTAGGGATCCAGCTCCGGAAGAGCAAGATCCGTAATCTCCCTGATCTCAATCATGTCTTTCATCTTAAAGCAATTGCAAAGGCCCGGCAATCCTGCCGGGCCTTTCTGCCTGTAAAAATATCACTGCCATTTGCGCCGCTGCGGCTTCCGCCAGAGCGCCGCCTGCAATTTCACAGTTTACTGCAGCACCATGCGGACTGCTCCGTACATTCCTGCATCGTTTCCAAGCTGTGCCAGCTTGAACACCACATTGCGGCAGGCATGGAACGCTGCCGGTGTGTAATACTTCTCGGTAACATCCAGAATGATCTGACCGGCGCGGGAAACGCCGCCGCCGATGACAACCGCCTCGGGATCTACAACGGCTGCGATCAAAGCCAGCGCTTCGCCAAGCTTCTTGCCGAACTCATCAACCATGGAGACCGCAAAGGCATCGCCCTCCTTTGCCTCGTCGAAGATCTTCTTGGCCGAAAGCTTTCCGTCATCCTTCAGCGTTGTTGCCTTCCTGTTCTTCGCAAGCTCTCTCTTCGTGACACGAACAATGCCGCTCGCAGAGGCATACTGCTCCAGACAGCCCTTCTTGCCGCAGTTGCAGACATCGGTCTCATGATCCGAAACCTGCATATGTCCGATCTCGCCGCCTGCGCCGTGGGAGCCCGGAAGAATCCTTCCGTTGATGATAATGCCGCCGCCGACACCGGTTCCGAGCGTCACCATCACCATATTGTCAAAGCCCTGGCCGCCTCCCTTCCACTGCTCGCCGAGTGCTGCCACATTGGCGTCATTTCCGACCTGAATCTTCATGCCCCCCAAAAGTCCCGACAGCGTGGAGGCAACGTCGGTAACGCCCCAGTGAAGATTGACCGCCTCGT
>HF986571.1:19201-21842 GCA_000431495.1 Firmicutes bacterium CAG:791
GCAAAGACCGACAATATCCTTCTTATCCAGCTTCTTCTCTTCCATCTTCGCCTTCACAGAGGCCGCAATGTCCTCCAGAATATATCTGCCGTTGTCCTCGGTTC
Source organism: Firmicutes bacterium CAG:791 (assembly GCA_000431495.1). Taxonomy (GTDB): domain Bacteria; phylum Bacillota; class Clostridia; order Lachnospirales; family Lachnospiraceae; genus CAG-791. Next base: position 19,306 of record HF986571.1, read on the forward strand.
TGGTCGGAATCTCCCAGCTCTCCACCAGCTCTTCCTTCTCCGCATCAAAAAGGCCGTGCTTGATCGTTGTACCGCCTACATCAATTCCAAATGCATATCTGTCCGCCATTTTCTGTTCCTTTCCTGCAGCTGTCAGCCTGCAGCTGCATCTCCCTCCAATCGTAGTTTCTCCCTGCTGTAAAAAACATGACAGCCGGGCGCAGAAACCCCCGGCTGACTTACAGTATACGCTAATTCGATTCGTTTGGCACCTGCGAAGACCGGATTTTGCTTTCAGTCCTCGTCTCTTTTCTTGTATCTCGACAGGAACTGCTTCGTTCTGTCCTCCTTCGGATTCTCAAAGACCTCTTCCGGCGTTCCCTGCTCGGCAATCCGGCCTCCATCCATGAAAATCACATAATCCGACACATTTCTCGCAAACTCCATCTCATGCGTCACAATGATCATCGTTGTGTGATTGTCCGCAAGTCCGCGGATAACCTTCAGCACCTCTCCCGTAAGCTCCGGATCCAGCGCCGAGGTCGGTTCATCGAAGCAGAGAATATCCGGCCGGAGTGCAAGAGCCCTTGCGATCGCAACGCGCTGCTGCTGGCCTCCGGAGAGCTGGTGCGGATAGTTGTCCATCCGGTTGGAAAGCCCCATCTGATCAAGAAGCTGCATGGCGTGCTCACGGATCTTCTTCTCTTCCTGCTCTTTGTCCTTCCCCTTGTCTTCCAGCAGAAGCTTCGGAGCCAGCATCACATTCTCCAGTGCCGTATACTGCGGAAACAGGTTGAACGACTGAAACACCATGCCGAAGTGGAGCCTCTTCTTCCGGATTTCCTCGTCACTTGCCTTTTCATGGCGTCCCGCATCAAAAAGAGTTTCCCCTCTCACCTGAATGGTTCCGCCATCCGGCGTCTCCAGGAAGTTCAGGCAGCGAAGAAGGGTTGTTTTGCCGGAGCCTGAGGAGCCGATAATGGACAGCGCCGTTCCCTCTTCCATGGAAAAGGAAATATTCTTCAAGACCTCCGTGCTTCCGAAATTTTTCTGTATGTTCTTTACTTCAAGAATTGACATAATTTTATTCCTTTATTCGCCCTTACCGGAAATAACTCAGCTTCTTCTCCACACGGTCAAACAAAATCGTAAGAAGGCCGGAGAACAGCAGATAGAACACGCCCGTATAGAACAGCGGCCAGATGATGCCCGCACTCTTGATAAAGGACTGACCGTTCCAGATGATCTCATAGACCGCAATGACGCGGGCCAGCGAGGTATCCTTTACCAGTGTGATGATTTCATTCGACATCGGAGGAACAATGCGCTTGATCACCTGAAGCAGCACCACCTTGCGGAAAATCTGTCCTTTGGTCATGCCCAGCACCTGCCCGGCCTCATACTGTCCCACCGGAATCGACTGAATGCCGCCGCGGTAAATCTCCGAGAAATAGCATGCATAGTTGATGACAAAGGCGACCAGAGCCGCAAGAAATCTCCCGCCTGTCCCGGAGCCCCACCAGTTGTTGCCAAGGATGATGCCCGGGCCATAATAAATAACCAGAAGCTGCAGAAGAAGCGGCGTTCCCCGGATCACCCAGATCAGAAATTTGATCGGATACCGAAGAATTGTCACGCGGCTCATGGAGCCAAGACAGATAAAAAGGCCCAGAGGAAGTGAAAACACAAGTGTCAATGCAAAGAGCTTCCCTGTCCCCCAAAAGCCTTCCAGTAGCGATATTGTAACGGTCCAGAACATGCCGGAAAAAACCTCCGTATTCACCACACAAAGGGCCCGGCAAAACTGTCGGGCCCTGCTGCCATCCATTCTCAGTTGCTGTTACTGTGCAACGACTGCATCCTGTACGCCGTACTGCTCCGCGATCTTCTGCATCGTGCCATCCTCATAGAGCTTCTTAAATTCATCATTAATATAAGAAGCAAGATCCGAATCCTTGCGGCAGCCGACTCCGTATTTCTCGGTTGTCAGCTCGAGCGTATGCGTCAATGTCGGGTAATCCGTTCCCTCACCGATCATGGCACCTGCCATCAGAAGGTCGATGATGCTTGCATCCGAGGTTCCTGCCGAAACCTCCATCAGCGTATCCGCCTGAGAGGTCAGCGCTGTATAATTGAAGCCGTTCTCCTTCGCAGCATCCTCACCTGCAGAGCCTGCCTCCACGGCAAAGGCCAGATCCTTCATGCTGTCGACATCCTTGTAAGCATCTGCTTTGTCAGAGGGAAGAACCACAACCTGTGCATTGTTGCAGTAAGCATTGGTGCACGCCATCGAGGACGTCACCTCATCGGTCAGTGTCATGCCGTTCCAGACCACATCGATGCTCTTGTTCTGGAGCTCCAGAATCTTGTTGTCCCAGTCGATCTCCACGAACTGTACCTCTACACCAAGATCCTTCGCAACCTGCTTCGCCATATCGGCGTCAAAGCCGATCCATTCGCCGCTCTCATTCTTATAGTCCATCGGCTCGAAATCAGTGATTCCGACGATCAAACTTCCCTTATTCTTGATGTACTCCACATCGCTGTCGGAAGAGCTC
>HF986571.1:21979-25399 GCA_000431495.1 Firmicutes bacterium CAG:791
GTTGCTTTTCTATTTTGCTTCCGTGTTTTAATTGGTTATCACTTTACCACAGGAAAGTGTCCGATGCAACATGCTTTCCGGGAAAATAAATTTTTTACTGTCATGAGGCAACTGCTTCCTCTATGCTGCCAAAAAGGAAAAAGTTTCTGCCAGCCGCAAGTTAGGTATGGCTAATTTTCATTCATCTGCTACACTGTGTGCGATGAGAATGATTGATTCAAAGGAGAAAGGTTATGAGTACTGTGATGACCTTAAAGGATTTAAAAGTCGGCGAAAGCGCCGTGATTACAAGGGTTGGCGGAGAAGGTGCTCTTCGTCAGCATTTTCTGGATATGGGCGTCATCCCCGGAGCCGAAACAACCGTGGTGAAATTTGCCCCCATGGGCGATCCCATGGAGCTGCAGATCCACGGCTACGAGCTGACTCTGCGCCTTGCGGACGCCGGTGAAATTGAAGTGACGCCGATCAGGGAACGCACCAACAAGCATACGCGCGTACAGGAAATCCGTCCTTCCGCTCACCCCGGTCTTGGCGAGGACGGCAAATATCATCATAAGGAAGACGGGCAGCCTCTTCCGGAAGGAACGCTGCTTACCTTTGCCCTGGTCGGCAATCAGAACTGCGGCAAAACAACCCTCTTCAACCAGCTGACCGGCGCCAATCAGCACGTCGGCAATTTTCCCGGTGTCACCGTAGACCGCAAGGACGGCGCCATCAAGGGCTATCCGAACACGCTGGTCACCGATCTTCCGGGCATCTATTCCATGTCTCCCTATTCCAGCGAGGAGATCGTCTCACGGAATTTTGTTCTGAATGACAAGCCCCGCGCCATCATCAACATCATCGATGCCACCAACATCGAGCGCAACCTCTATCTTTCCATGCAGCTTCTGGAAATGGAGGTTCCGATGGTCATTGCGCTCAACATGATGGATGAGGTCGAGGCCAACCACGGCTCCATTGATATCAACGGCATGGAGGCCCTCCTTGGCGTCCCCGTCGTTCCGATTTCCGCTGCCAGAAACGAGGGCGTCGACGAGCTGATCCGCCACGCACTTCACATCGCACAGTACCAGGAGAAGCCGAAAGTTCAGGATTTCTGCTCCAAGGATGATCACGGCGGAGCCATCCACCGCGCGCACCATGCGGTCGAAGCCATCATCGAGGACCATGCAGAGCGCGCCGGTCTCCCGCTCTCCTTTGCTGCCAACAAGGCCATCGAGGGCGATCCTCTGATCCTTTCACAGCTCGATCTGGATACCAATGAGCAGGAAATGCTGGAGCATGTCATCGTACAGATGGAAAAGGAGGGCGGCATGGACCGTGCCGCTGCCATTGCCGACATGAAATTTGACTTCATCGAGAGAGTCTGTGAGGCAACCGTTGTCAAGCCGAAAGAAAGCAAGGAACGGATTCGTTCGGAGAAGATTGACCGGCTTCTCACGGGAAAATATACCGCCATCCCCTGCTTCATTCTCATCATGCTGCTCGTATTCTACCTGACCTTCAATGTCATCGGCGCTGCACTGCAGGACCTCATGGCATATGGCATTGATGCCCTGTCCGATGTTGTGGACCATGCTCTCACGGCCGCAGATGCAAGCGCAGGAATTCGCAGTCTGGTCATCGACGGCATTTTCACAGGCGTAGGCTCCGTCCTTTCGTTCCTTCCGATTGTCGTCGTCCTGTTCTTCTTCCTGTCCCTGATGGAGGACTCCGGCTACATCGCCCGCGTCGCCTTCTTCATGGACAAGCTGCTGCGCAAAATCGGTCTTTCCGGCCGCAGCATCGTTCCGATGCTGATCGGCTTTGGCTGCACGGTGCCTGCCGTCATGTCGACAAGAACGCTTCCGTCCCGCCGGGACCGCCGCATGACCATTCTTCTGACACCGTTTATGAGCTGCTCCGCGAAGCTCCCGATTTACTCGTTCTTCGTGGCATCCTTTTTCCCCGGAAAGGGAGCACTGATCATGGCAGGACTATATTTCCTTGGAATTGTTCTTGCCATCCTGGCTGCGCTTCTTTTCAAGGGCACGCTGTTTCAGGGTGAAGCCGTTCCTTTTGTCATGGAGTTGCCGAATTACCGCATGCCGGGTGCGAAGAACACCCTGCAGCTTCTCTGGGAGAAATCAAGAGATTTCCTGCAGAAGGCATTCTCCGTCATCCTGCTCGCCACCATTGTCGTCTGGTTTCTGCAGAGCTTCGGGCCGTCGCTTGACTATGTCACCGACTCCTCGGACAGCCTGATGGCCATGGTGTCCGGTCTCCTGGCTCCGCTCTTTGCCCCGCTCGGCCTCGGCGACTGGCGGATCGTCACCGCACTCATCTCCGGCTTTATGGCCAAGGAGAGCGTTGTCTCGACGCTTCAGGTTCTGTTCGGAGGAAGCGTTGCTTCCGTCATGACACCGCTCGCCGCACTCTGCATGCTCATCTTCTGCCTGCTGTACACGCCGTGCGTTGCCGCCGTCGCCAGCATCCGGAGAGAGCTTGGCGGCCGCTGGGCCGTCGGTGTCGTTTTCTTCCAGTGCGCCGTTGCCTACCTCGCAGCTTTTCTTGCACACATCATCGGAATGCTCTGCGGAATGGTATAAGCAGGTGTAATGCTTCCTCACAGGCCTGCCAGCGCCAGAAATTTTTTATCCGACTGAATACTCTGTGTCAGAAACTGACCGTCCCGAAACAGAGCATAGGTCGTGACCGGTGCAGGTACCTTCTGTGCAGATTCTTTGTCTGTGATATGGATGGCCTTAAACGGGATACCATGTTCCTTCGCCGCCTCCTGCACCCTTGGCACCCAATAACAGGTATATGGGCACTGATCGGTGTAATAAAGAACAAAGCCCGCTTCTTCCATCACCGGATGTTTTGCACATTCCTTGAAATACGGCGGCTTTGCGGTCGGTTCAATGGGAAGATACATGAGATTGATCCCGCAGTCGGATATGTCTGCCACGTGAAACCCCTTATAAGTAAGGAATTTCGGGTCAGCGAGAAATTCCCGTTTCCGGCCCTCCGCACACAGAATGCAAATACCTTTCTTCCCCTGTGCCCTGGCATCACGGATACACGTCTCCAGCAGCTCATTCGAGTATCCGTGTCCCTTCATGGAGCCGGATACCCACAGGCAGTTAATGTAAAGATAACCCTCTGCCGCAATAGGCACCCAGGCGTTTTCAGCCGGAATGTATTCGATAAAGCACTTGCCGCGCTCTTCGCTTCGATAGAAAACAAGTCCATCATCAAAGCGTTGTCTCAGCCATTCCTTTTTTGCAGCACTCTGCTTGCCGGACATGGCGCAGCAGATATGTTCCTTGTCAATATTTTCATTTGTGATCCGAATATAGTTCATCCGTTATTTCTCCAATGCTGCCAATTTTGCTTTCCTTTTGGGTCAATCCTAAAACCCCCATGCCTCTGCCT
>HF986572.1:0-10814 GCA_000431495.1 Firmicutes bacterium CAG:791
CAAAAATCTGCTTGACAAACATTAGCAAGATTCGTGGTATCCATACCGAGCATCATGCTGTAATGCTGATAATGCTGCAGCTTCACGGCAATGGCATAGGAAGACATCCGATTTCCGAACAGAACCTCGGCATCCCTTTTCAGCGCATACGCACTGAAAAGTCCGGTTTCTGCATCCATCATTTCATCGTTGTTCTCAAGAATCAGGAAGCACCCGGTCAGAAAGAGCGACTGCATGAAAATGGAAGCACGAAGATATGGATTGATCAGCTCCAGAATCAGTCCGCCAAGAAAAGCATAAAAGCAGATCAGAATGTACCAGAAATCCTTTCCCATGGATTTCCGATACCGAAGAAGAAGCAGCATGCTGTAAAGGACATAGCAGCTCGCTACGAACGCATAAAACAGATAAAAGCTCTCCCTGGTATACTGCCCGGAAACGTCATAGGAATAAAGAAGTCTGCGGATGCATGGAAGAACCGTTGCCACTGCAAGCGCAATTTCGGGAATGGAAAAGATCAGATATTTCTTCCATGTGTAGCTGTAGGCCCGCCCGGTCAGCTCGAGCACATAGAGCGCCATCAGATACTCCACGGAAATATGAAAGAAATGAGCAAAACAGGTCACAGTCTCCAGAAGGAGAAGATTGCTGCTGCCGACATTACGAAACGCTCCTGTCGCAAACTCGGCAAACGCAGAAAACATCAGCGTCAGTGTCATAAGCGCAACAAGATGCGAACGGAGATTCCGGACATTTTTCTTCCTGAAAAAAGTAAACATAAGAAAAAGGTTCAGAAACCCCGCACACAGATCAAAATTCAAATTGTATCGGCCGCTCGGATATATCATAATACCTAAGATATTAACACATATTCCGAGAGGATATTAATACTTATTTGGTGGACATTTCATAGGGATTTTCTCTGGTTTTCTCTGGATTCCTGCAATCCAACCAAATCAGGATGCATTTCCCGGCGGGAATCATCCCTGCAAGAGCTTTTCTGCAATTCAGGATCAATTTCTCCGACGGAAATCATCCCTGCAAGAGCTTTTCTGCATTTCAGGATCAATTTCCCCGCTGGAAATCATCCCTGCAGGACATTTTCTGCAATTCAGGATGCTTTTCCCCGTCGGAAATCATCCCTGCAAGAGCTTTTCTGCAATTCAGGATACTTTTCTCCGCTGGAAATCATCCCTGCAAGAGCTTTTTTGCATATCAGGATGAATCTCCCCGCTGGAAATCATCCCTGTGAGAGCTTTTTTGCAAATCAGGATCAATTTCCCCGCTGGAAATCATCCCTGCAGGACATTTTCTGCAAATCAGGATGCTATGACTTTTTCCAGATGCCCCAGGCGATTCCAACCTTTCCGCCCGCGCGAAGAAAATCCTTCATCCTTCTTTGCAGAGAGGTATCCTCCCGGAGATTTTCCAGCTCTGCAGACTTCTGCTGCCCGGCAGCAAGCTTGTATACCCACTCCAGATAATCCGTCGCGTCCGGATTTGTCTGTGTAATTTCGAAGCGGGCAGCAAATGCAAGAATTCTGGAATCCGACGGCAGAAGCTCCTTCAGGGCTGGAGAAAGGAGCCAGGATTCACACATTCCGGGCCATCCCGCTGTTTCCGGAAAATTCTCCGCAAAGAACTGCTTCTGCTCTGCATACGATGCATCCACCCGGTCATCGGACAGATCTGCATCACTCGGAATATGGATGCTGATCACCTTCTCTTCATCATCGATCTGATATTCCAGCTCTCCGATGCGAAACAGCTTTCCTTCAATCTGATGCGGTGTCCAGAAGCCGCGGTCAAACCCATACACGCCATACGACACCTTGTGCTCCCGCACAAAGCGAGAGAAGCACTTCATCGTCTCGATATAAATTTCCTCGCTGATCCGGTTCCAGGGCTCCTGTTTCCTCGCTTCATATGCAGCCATTGTCTGCTGAAAAAACTCATCCAGGCTATGCTCCGGTTCATTTGCCCGCAGATCCAAAGGCTCGTCCGCCTCCCCGGCCATCCGGACAAGCTTGTCTGTGACCTCCTGCGCCATATTGATCCGTTCCAAAAATTCTCTGTAACTCAAAACGCTTCTCCCGTTTTCTTCTGCCTTCGCCTGTTTTTTCCGCTTTCTTCTGCCTTCGCCTGCCTTCTTCTGCCAGCTTTCTGCTTACTCCTGCCTTCATTCTATCATGTCATCCTCTGCGAAATCTTCCCGGAAAATCTCCTGCAAAAGAAATCCGGTCAGGGATTCTGCCATTTTGCGCTGTCTTTGGGCAGATGGGTGTCCCTCACATCCGGTCACTTCGCCGGGAGGCATGGGCTCCTCGCGGTGCATCCGAACAGGAACGCCGCTCTCTGAGAGCCTTTGAACGGCTTCCTCCACTCTGGGAAGGAGCCTTTGCGACATCACGCCGAAGGTACAGACAATTTCCGCTCCGGGATTCCGGCGATGAATGTTCCTTACAAACTCGCAGTATTCCTCTTCAAACCGCTCTTCCCTCTCCCGGATTCCTCTGGTATAGCTGTCATCATTGGTTCCCAGATTGATGACAACTACCTGCGGACAAAAGCTTGAAAAATCCCAGCTCTCCGGCCTCCATCCATACCTTTTTGCTAGCACCGCGTCAGTATGCGGATAAAGGGCAGGCATCAGCACATCCGTCAAAGGCTCATTCTCCTCCGGTTCTATATACCTGGAAATCACGCCGATTCCGCTGAAGGAAACCAGCTGATAATCCGCATCCAGTGCCCCTGCACACTGAACTGCAAAGGCATCGTCCGCACTTTCGGTTTCCGTGGAGAACGGAGCCTCCGGTCCCCCAAGCACCCCATAGCCGCAGGTAATGGAATCTCCGATAAACTCAATTTTCCGGTCTTTCTTATCTGTCGGCCGGATCTCTGCTTCCTCATCGGTGTAAAAGGCCAGAATTCCCGAGGATGCATACTGCACCTCGGATTCCTTCACAAGACAGACCACCATCGTCCGGAGATCTTCCTCCGAGTCATTCCCTCCCAGATCATCCATCGGCCGGACATCTTCCTCCGAGTCATTTCCCTCCGGATCCTCACACTTCCAGGCATCCCGCTTCGAATTCTCCCCCTCCGGAAGGAGCGGATAGAGGTGCCTTCCCGGCATAAGCGAAAAGCGCCGTACCAGCTGATGATCCAGGTACAGCGCCATATAGCAGGGATACTGCGTGCCGTCCGTCTGATCTTCGCAATAATCCGAGAGCAGCTCACAGGATAAGCTTCTTCCTGTAAAGGTAAACTCGACATAGCTTCCGGAATAGCAAAGATAACGTGCTCTTCTGCCCGTGTTTTCTCCGGTATGCACAAGTGTTCTTCCGAGAACCTTCATGTTCCCGGCATCCGGCTCCCAGCTTCTTCCCTCCGGACGTCTCGTTATCCCCTTCGAGCTCTTCGCTGCTTCTTCCGGACGTTTCGTTTCCCCTTCCGCCATGTCTCACATCCTTTATCGCATGCCATTCCCGCAGCAGATGAGCTCATACGAGCCAACCGCTGCGGGTGATTTCATGGAAACGCTGTGCTTTGAATTATCCAATCACAGCCGTCGTCACAATGTAATTCCACCGGTTATAGTCAAGGGTAGTGACGTCTGCGCCTTCGCAGTACGCAAACGGAAGAACCGGCTTCTCCAGCTCGTCAATTTCGGCAATCTCTCCCGACAGATATTCTTCCAGGCGCTGCTGCACCTCCAGAATCCGCTGACGAAGCCCGCCGATCCGGAGTGACTGCACCTCAAAGCCAAAGGCCTTGTTCTCACTCATCCACTGCTTCCGGAAATCCTGATAGAACCGGTCCAGCTTTCCGAGCAGCTGCGGGATCGCTTCCTCCGCAATATCCCGGAGCTTTTCCCGGTCTCCTGCGTCATACGCTGTTCGGATGACCGTGCCAAGATTCGCCTTATCCTGCAAAACCCTGCACAGAGAGGCCTGCGTCTTCAGAACGTAGCAGAGACTGCTGCCGCTGCTGTCCCTGACCGCCTGTTCCAACTGCTTCGCCGCATCCTCGTAATATCCGCTTGCCAGCTGCTGTGCGAGCGGATCGAATATCCCAAGCAGAGCATCGTTGTAGAAAAGGAACTTTCCTGCGTTGTTCACGCGGTCCTCACGCGCCGGAAGAGGGTTACTGAGGTCAAGCTTCATATAGTCCTCTTCCCGGATTCCGGTCAGTGCGTAAAATGCAGCTTCCGGCAGGTTATCCTCATAGACCAGCCTGGCATCCTCAAACAATCCTGGCAGAATCGAGAACTGGCTGGCTTCTCCGCCGTTGTCTCCCCAGCCGGTCATCACCACGGAAGTGATTCCGTTTCTTCTGCACGAAGAAAGGGCTGCCTTTCCGATCACAGCGCTGTAGCGATTGTGCGGCGCAAAGCCAATCCACTTCCATACGCCCCCAGCAAAGCTCACCTTGTCTGTCATCTTTCGATGCTGGCGGAGCATATCATCATAATGCTCTTCGTCTGCCGAATAATAATCCCAGTAAACAAGCTCCAGACCCTCCGGAATTTTTACATTCTCAGCCATGGGCTTGTCTTTCACATAGTACTCACCGCCAAACGCAAGGCGGAAAAACATATCGCTCCACATCTGCGGCTGAAGACCGTATTTTCTGCAGATCTCCATGACGCGTTCCAGATGCTTCTGAATGATTTCCACACGGTTCTGATAGCCGTGCGCATCCAGATACTTCCCAAGTCCGACCATGTGGGCCTCGTCCATTCCAAGGTTCACGCGGCGGGAAGGAAACGCATCGGACACCGCCTTCAGGTAATGATCGAGGAACTCATACGTCCGCTCATCCCCAGCAAGAAGAATATCGTCGGTATCAATGAATTTCTGATAATGCTCATACCTGGTAATCTGATTGAGATGTGCCAGCGTCTCGACATACGGGCGAATCTCTACGCCGAAGAGCGCTGCATAGCGGACAACCTCCGCAATCTCTTCCTTTGTATAGGCTCCACGCATGTAGCCAAAATACGGCTCCTCCGGAATCGCGAGGGTATCCTCCAGATACAGCCCGATGAAATGATATCCCATCAACGCGGCCTGTCTGACCAGTTTTTTCAACGTATCCACTCTGGCCACGGCATTTCTGGAGCAGTCTGCCATATAGCCGATTTCGGAAAGCCAGCGCTCACTCTTCCCTTCCGCCGCGGTACTGCCCGCCGCCGCAAGGAGTGCCCGGCATAAATCCGGCTTCGTTCCATAAACCATATGCAGAACTCCGTCCGACTTCGTATAACGATAGCCGGCCTCCATCCCCTGCTCAGCAGTCAGCGCATACGCTTCGGTATCCGCTCCGCGCTCCAGAGCCGGAGCAATTTCCTGAATCAGTTCCGGGTCAATGCCCTTGATATCCCTTATTTTCATAGTAACCTCACTGAGGCAAAATCCTCGAAGGCGGTTTTGCCGAATGCGCAGCCGGTGCAGTCAGCACCGATGCGACAGTTTGAAAGCGACATTGAAATGCCGCTTTACGGCCGGTTGTTGATTTCCCGGATGGCAGACGGATCCACCTTGAATTTCCGATCCGCGGTCATGAGTCCGTTGATCTCCTGCTGCACATCCGAAACCTGTGTATAGCAATATCCGCACACATACGGAAGTGCCTTGATGGCAGACGTCACTGAGTCAAAGCGTCGGATAAATTCCTCCTCATCCTTCACCATATCTCCGTAGCCCCATCCCTCTCCTGCTCCCGCAAAGGCAATTCCTCCGTACTCACTGATGAGGACCGGCTGGCCGCGGTAGGAATACCCCTCCGCCAGGGCAAAATGATCCTTGCAGTGCGGCAGCCTTCCGGCAAGAATGTCCTCCTTCCGGGTCAGATACCGGTCCGCAAGCGCATCTCCCCACGCCTCATAGTCGTGCAGGGTAAGAAGATCCGATACGGTATGCTCCCATCCGTCGTTTACAACAACGGGCCGCATGGGATCCAGGCTCTTCGTCAGGTAATAGATGGCTTCCGTGAAACACTGCTGCGAGCGATCGGTCCTGACCTTCGGGATCCCCCAGGATTCGTTCAGAGGAACCCAGGTAATGATCGACGGATGATTGTAGTTCTGCCGGACAATCTCTGCCCACTCGCGGGTAAACTGCTCCACCGCCGCATCGGAATACGAATAGAAGGCCGCCATCTCACTCCAGACGAGCATTCCCTTCACATCGCACCAGTACAGAAAGCGCTCATCCTCAAGCTTCTGATGCTTGCGAAGGCCATTGTAGCCAAGCTCATGAATCCGGTCGATGTCCTCGATCAGTGCCTGCTCCGAAGGCGGAGTCAGATGACTTTCCTCCCAGTAGCCCTGATCCAGAATCAGCTTCTGATAAACCGGAGCGCCGTTCAGAAGAACCTGGGAATCCTTGATCTGCACCTCTCTCATTCCGAAATAGGAATCCGCGCGGTCAATCTCCTTCCCGTTCCGAAGGAGCCGAAGCTCCATGTCATATAAATTCGGTGCGTCCGGGCTCCAGAGGTGCACGCCCCACTGATCCGCAGGATCCGGCTTGTCCAGTCCGATCCGGAAGACAAGGTGCTCCTGCGCCAGGAGCCTTGCTCTTGCCGTCAGCTCCCCGTGGTAAAATACGACCGCCTCCACCTCCAGAGAGGACATATCTGCCTCGCAGGTCCCGGCAGCTTCCGCTGAGCCTTCATCCGCCCCGCAGCCATTCTTCCGAAAATGCTCCAGATTCAGGGAGACCTCCGCCTCGATTTCATTTCTCTGCAGATTCGGCGTCAGCTTCACCCGCTCCAGATAGCCCTCCGGCACCCATTCCATCCAAACCGTCTTCCAGATTCCGGTTGTCTGCACGTACCAGCAGGCAAAATTCTCCTTCATCCAGCGCTGCTTGCCGCGCGGCTGCTCCCGGCCAAGAGAATCCTTCACGCAGACGACAATGCGATTTTCTCCGGCACAGATGCTGTCTGTGATGTCGAAGGAAAACCGCTCATAGCCGCCCCTGTGGCTTCCCGCCTTCTTCCCGTTGATCCAGACCGTAGTCTCGAAATCACTGCCCTCAAAATGAAGAAGCAGCCGCTTTCCGTCCGTTCCGACCTTCTGTCCGCCGTCCTGCTCCGGGGCATCTTCCATTCCTTTTTTCTGTCCGTCGCCCAGCTTCGAAGAATTTCCCGCAATGGAGAAGCTCTTTTCATACCACACGCAGGAATGCACCGTCTCGTCCCCGATGCCGCTCGCTGCGGTCTCATAGGTAAAGGGAACCTGGATTTCCCGGACTTTGTCCCCCGGGAGCCCGAGGGCCGGCCAGTCCGATCCGCCCTCCCCGTTGTCATCGAAGCAAAAGCTCCATGCTCCGTTCAGATTGATCCACTCCTTCCGGACAAACTGGGGCCTTGGGTAATCCGGAATATAACATGCTGCTCCATAAATCTTGTTCAACGCTCTCTTCCCTCCTGCTGCCGTTCCAGATATAACGTGACGATTTCATACGGACGAACGCACAGCGTCACCTTTCCGTCCGTCTCCTCCTTCATTGTTTCATCCATCCTGACGCGGAAGACGCGGAAATTCTCTGCAAAGCAAAGGCTCACCTCCTGCTGCCTGCCCCACGCCTCATAGCCGCGGCAGATGATTCCCTGTCCGTCCTCCGACTGCTTGATCGTCTCCAGAACAAAGCCCTCGGAATCTGACTGAACAAAGGAATAGCTTCCTGCTCTCTCGCCTGCAAAAGCCACGGGGCCTGCAGGCGCTGCCGTACCTGCAAGCGGAATCACCTTCACCTTCTCATTCAGGCGGCTCGCCTCCCGGATCACATGACCGCTCCGGAAATCCCCCTCATGCGGATACAGGGAATAGGTAAATTCGTGCACGCCGGTGTCCGGATCCGGGTCCGGATACGTGCCGTTTCGAAGAAGACTGAGGCTCAGCACATTGTGGTGCACGCTGCAGCCGTACCTGCAGTCATTCAGAAGCGCAGCTCCATAGCCGGAGTCGCTCAGATCCATCCACCTGTGTGCACAGACCTCAAACCGCGCACGATCCCACGACGTATTCTCCGTCGTCGGCCGCTCCACATTTCCGAACGGAATGTCGAAATTCGCGCGGAAAGAAAATACCTTCACCGGGAACTGCACGCGCACAAGAAGCTGATGCTGTCTCCAGTCCATCCGCGTCCGGAAATCAATCCGTTTCGTATGACGATAGAAAATCACATCCTGCTCCAGTACGGATTCCATAAAACGCCGTCTAATGTGAAGCACCGCGCGCACCGGCCCGTTCTCCGAAAGCTCGCAGGACTCTGCCGGATCCAGCGCCCAGAATTTCTCCCGGTAATAGCTCTCCACATTCCAGTTCTCATACTTATCCGGCCGGTCCTCATAAGCAAAAATCCGGTTTCCGGCGCAGTGCTCCGCTTCTTCCCGGCATTCCGGAAAAGCACTGCCGATCACCTCTCTGCCCGCAAGCCGGTCATACAGCCGAAGAAGCTCACCCTCTTCGTTCATACAAACCTCGTAATAATCCGTGCGGAAGGAGAGCTCTCCGCTCTGCGGATCCTTCCGGAAATCGGAGATGACAGCCGTCTCGTCGGCTGTTTTCTCTTCTCCTGCTCCCAGAAGTCGATATCCCTTGCAGGGCACATCCCGGAAAAGATACAGCCACGTATTCTGCTTCGTCTTCTGACGGAGCGCTTCGCTCTTCAGCTCGAAGGAAAGCTCTGCCGCATCCTCTCCGGAAAAGCTGCTCATGTTGAAAACAGCAGCCCCCGCCAAAGGCTCCTGCGAATTCTCACGGCTCTCTGCAGCGCAGCCCGCCCCCTTCAGAATCGCAGCAAGTGCCGCCGCGTTCAGCTTCTCGTTGGATTCCATGATCTGCGCATACTCGCGGTCCGACTGCTCATAAACCTCATGAATGGAAGAGCCCGGCAGAATATCGTGAAACTGATTGCGAAGAAGGAGCAGCCAGCTCTGGTCCAGCTGCGCCTTCGGATAGGCAAAGCCGTTCCCTGCCAGAAGAGCCAGCACAGAGAGAAATTCCGTCTGCAGCATTCCGATCTCTGCCTTCCGGTTATTGCGCTTTGTTTCCGCCCGGGACGTATACGTTCCGCGGTGGTATTCCAGATACAGCTCTCCGTCCCATTCGGGAAGGAACCTTCGGTCCATTCCTTCCTCCAGCTGATGGAAGAATTCGCGCAGACTGCTCTGCTGCACCCGCGGCACTCTGGCGATGGAATGCTCCATCCGTCTGCTCTGCTCCAGCATCTCCCTGGTCGGGCCGCCGCCTCCGTCTCCGAAGCCGTACAGCGTCACAAGGTCTGCCGTCAGATTCTTCTGCTGATACCTCTGCCACGTTCCCATCAGCTGATCCGGATTCTGACGGCCGTTGTAGGTGGTTTCGCGGTCGCGGATTCCGGCATGTCCCTCCGAAGGATCGTAATCTCTGGTTGTCACAAGCTGTGTCAGAACCGGAGATCCGTCGAGACCTCTCCAGAGGAAGGTGTCGTACGGGAATTTGTCCGAATCGTTCCAGCCCATCTTGGTCGTCATGAAGTACGAAAGGCCAAAGCCTCTCATAATCTGCGGAAGCGCAGCGCTGTATCCGAAGACATCCGGAAGGAACAGCACCTCCTGCTTCCCCGCATGCAGAACCTCTTCAAAATAACGGGTTCCGTAAAGAAACTGTCGGACCATGGATTCCCCGGAGATCAGGTTGCAGTCGGGCTCAAGCCACATGCCGCCCTCGGCCTCCCAGCGGCCCTCCTGAATTTTCTTCCGGATCTCCTCAAAAAGGTCCGGTGCATCCTCGCGAACGAACTCGTACAGTTCCGGCGTGCTTGCCGAAAACCGGTACTCCGGATATTCCTTCATCAGATTCAGCACCGTCTGATAGCTTCGAACCGCCTTCTGCCTTGTCTGACGGATCGGCCATTTCCAGGCAACATCGATATGGGTATATCCGATGCTGTGGACCGTGACCGGAGCCTCTTTTCTCGAATCATAATAATTCTCGCGAAGGGACTTGTCCGCCAGTTCGACCGAATTTCGGAACGCCGCAGAGCCGGTATCGCGCAGATCCAGAAGGCAGAGCGCGTCATAAATGGCCCGCTCTCCCGCAATTTTCTCCGGATCCCCTTCCGCAAGAAGCTCACAGGCATCAAACAGAACCTTGACATCATAGTAAAGCTGCTGCACCGCAGGATCCGGTACAACGGCCTCCAGATAGAAATGAAGGCTCTTTCTCGCCTGATTGGAATAGGCATAGAAGGCCACCTCCGCAGGCTTCCCGCCGCAGCACTCCTCAAGCAGCATGTCCTGATGATTCATGTCCATGGAGGCCGTTCGCCTTCCGTTCAGAAAGCCGATGATCTGCGGATTGTCCGTATCCCAGATGTCCACGGCCCCCGTTCTGCCAAGCAGATACAGCGGCTTCCCCGGAATCCCCGCATTCTCCGGAACCTCTGCACGAAACCAGAAATGCCGGTCCGCACCGCCCCAGGTCTCATCCGTTTCGAATTTGCGGAACATAAACCCGTCCGCACAAAAACGATCGGGGCAGCTGTAATCCCCTCTTTCTGCCACTCCCGCAGCATATATCATTTTATACTACCCGAACCGACTATGTTTTACAATTGTCATGCAAACTGTATAATTCTTTTGTTCTATAATACCTTTAACGGAATCGCAATACGGAAAACGCAAACCGGGAAAGCACCAATCGAACCCCCGGGAAAATAACATAATAAAAAGCGAGGGTCTGTCACATGATTATCAGCTCATATTACTCTGCAGCAAAATACGGTGCCGCAGGAGATGGGAAGACCAATGACGCGCCT
>HF986572.1:10873-14577 GCA_000431495.1 Firmicutes bacterium CAG:791
CGGCCGGCGGCGGAACCGTTCTTCTGGAAGGCGGTCATACCTATTACTCCTCTTCCCTGACACTCCGAAGCAATGTCAACCTGCATCTGGAAAAGGGAGCCGTGCTGAAGGCCTCCTCGGAGCTGGATTCCGATTTCCGCCCGGGAATCCGGCAGGGCGTGGAGGATATTCCGACCGCAGGCTTTTTCCTTCGCCGCACGGGGAAGGTCACCTTTGACCATTGCCGTGTCCGCGCGGAGGATGGCATTTCGCTGGATGGAAGGGAGTTTGTCAGGGAACAGGAGATTCAATGAACATATATGATATCGCAAAGCTTGCCGGCGTTTCGATCGCCACGGTCTCCCGGGTCATGAACGGAAGCGACCGTGTCAGCGAGAAAACCCGGCAGAAGGTTCTCTCCATCATCGAAGAGGAAAGCTATACGCCGAATATTTTCGCAAAGGGACTTGGTCTGCACACGATGCACACCATCGGCATCCTCGTTCCCACCATTTCGGACATGTACATGTCGCGTGCAGTCTCCTATCTGGAGGAGGAGCTTCAGGAATTCGGCTACGACTGCATTCTCTCCTGCAGCGGCTTTGAGCAGGAGAAAAAGGCGGCCCACGTGCAGCTTCTTCTCTCCAAGCACATCGACGCCCTGATTATGATCGGCTCGAACTATGCCGGAGAGGGCAGCAGGCGGGACACCGAATACATCCGGAAGGCGGCGCTTCAGATTCCTGTTTTCATCATCAACGGCACAGTAAGGGGCGACAACATCTACTGCTACGTCAGCGACGACAAAAGGGCCGTGGAGGAGGCGGTGTCTTCTCTGATCGAGAGCGGCCGCCGCAGAGTTCTCTTCCTCACGCAGTCCGATACCTTCAGCGCCGCGCAGAAGCTGGAGGGTTACCGGAGAGCACTTTCCCGCCATGAAATTCCCTTCGACGACCGGCTGGTTGTGCATGTTCCGAACCACGTCCATGACGTGCTGAACATTCTTCTGAATGATGTTTCCGAGGAATTCGATTCCATTCTCGCAACCACCGATATTGTTGGGGTCGGCGCGGTAAAATATGCTGCCGCGCGCTCTCTTCGCATTCCGGAGGAGCTCTCCGTCATCGGCTACAACAACACGCTGATGGCTCTTGGCTGCGAGCCGGAGCTTTCGAGCATCGATAATCACTGCGACACCTTATGCAAAACCGTCGTGCAGCACCTGCTCGCCGTTCTTGCAGGCTCCGGGGAGGAGCCAAAGAAGCTCACCATCGGCTGCGAGCTCATCAAACGCGGCACAACGGATTTCTGATTCTTGACATTATTTTCTGCACTGCTATATTTGGAATGTAAGCGGTTACAATTAGGACAGGGCGGGTTTTCCGCCGGAAAGGACCAGAGCACAATGAACGCTTTTATGGACAAGGATTTCATGCTCCACAATGAAACAGCCAGGCACCTGTTTCATGATTACTGTGAGGAGCTTCCGATCATCGATTATCACTGCCACATCCCGCCGAAGGAGATCTATGAGGATCGCCGCTACAACAACATCGCAGAGGTATGGCTCGGCGGCCGCGGCGCAGACGGCACGTATTTCGGCGATCACTACAAGTGGAGAGTGATGCGCTGCAACGGCACTCCCGAGAACCTCGTAACCGGCGATGCAGAGCCCTATGAGAAGTTCCTTGCTTTTGCAAAGGCTCTTGAGATGTCCATCGGCAATCCGATGTACCACTGGAGCAATCTGGAGCTGAAGAAGTATTTCGGCATCGAGGAGGCTCTGACTCCCGAGAATGCAAAGGAAATCTGGGACAAAACAACCGAGCTCCTTCAGAATGACCCGAACCTGACTGTTCGCGGCATCATTCGTCAGTCCAATGTTGAATTCGTCGGAACCACCGATGATCCGATCGATTCCCTGGAGTGGCATGAGAAGCTTGCGCAGATCCCGGATCTTGGCTTCAAGGTCTGCCCGTCCTTCCGCCCCGACAAGGCCGTGAATATTCAGAAGGAGGGCTTCGCCGACTACATGGCCAAGCTTGCCGAGGTCGTTGGCCGTCCCATGAATCACATTTCCGATGTCATCAGCGCGCTGTACGAGCGTGTTGATTTCTTCAAGGCTCACGGCTGCCGCGCAACCGATCACGGTCTTGACTACGTTCCCTTCGCTGCCTGCGATGAGGCAGAGGCTGACCGTGTCTTCGTAAAGGCGATGGCCGGCGAGAAGCTGACCCGCGAGGAAGCGGATGAGTACCAGACCTATGTCCTCCTTGCCCTTGCGAGAAAGTATCACAAGGAGAACATCGTCATGGAGATTCATTTCTCCTGCACGCGCAACAACAACAAGAAGATGTACGGTCTTCTCGGACCGGATACCGGCTACGACATGATCGCGAAGTCCACCTGCTACAACCAGCTGGCAGAGCTCTTCTCCGCCCTGGAGGAAACCGGCGAGCTTCCCAAGTGCATCGTCTTCTCTCTGGACGAAGCAGATCTCAACCAGATTGCAACCTGCCTTGGCTGCTTCCAGTCCGATGAGGTTCCCGGCAAGATGCAGCTCGGCGCCGCATGGTGGTTCCTGGATACCAGAGACGGCATGGAGGCACAGATGAAGTCGCTCGGCAATCTCGGCGTTCTCGGCAATTTTGTCGGAATGCTGACGGATTCCCGCTCCTTCCTCTCCTACACCCGTCACGACTACTTCCGCCGCATCATGTGCAACCTGATCGGCCAGTGGGTAGAGGACGGCGAATATCCGAACAACGAGGCTTCCCTGAAGAAGATCGTGCAGGGCATCAGCTGCTACAACGCAGAGCGCTACTTCGGAATCTGAACGGAATACAACAGGGTCAGCAAGGTCTGACCTCATTCACAAAAAGACGCGGAGCGCGGCAGCCGGTGATGGCTGCTGTGCCTCGCGTTTTTGTTTTTGTAGTGCCTGGCGGCGCACCACTTTTCAAATATTCCAATTGCTGACGGAATTGTTCGGTTGTTTCCTCTGTATTTCAGATGCGGAACGAAACGGTGAAAATCGTCCCCTCTTCCCGGCTGCTCCGAGCGGTGATTTTCCCTCCGAGCCGCTCTGTCATCTCCCTTGTGATGGCAAGCCCCAGTCCAAAGCTCCCGTCCTTGCTCCCGCGGCTCTTGTCGCTTCGATAGAACCGGTCAAACACATGCGGAAGATCCTGCTCCGCAATGCTGCTTCCGAAATTCTGAACCGAGAGCACGGCATTTTTCTTCTCGCAGACAAGCGAAAGAAGGACCCGGCCGCCTTCCGGTTCATACTTCAGCGCATTCTCCAGAAGGCTGCTGACAATGCGAAGGAGATCTTCCCCGCTGCTGCAGAGCATGCAGGACTCCGGAAGCTTCGTATCCAGCACCACCTTCTTCTCGTATGCCAGTGACTCCAGCTCCAGAGCTGCCTTCCACAATAAGTATGTCCAAAGCTCTCTCCTCCCGGCTTCTTCCTCCCAGCTTCTTCCTCCCAGCTTCTTCCCTTCATTATGCTATTTTACGCAGAATTCTGAAAGCAAGCTGAAAAGATTTGATTTCGAGCCGCGCGCTGAAAACAAATTCTTTTGGCAGGAAAGAAATCAGCGAGGAAGAATCATCCCTCGAAGAGAATTTTCATCCGCAGGGATGAAATCAACGGGGACGAATCATCCCTCGAAGAGAATTTTTATCCGCAGAGATGAAATCAGCGAGGAAGAATCATCCCTGAG
>HF986573.1:0-3153 GCA_000431495.1 Firmicutes bacterium CAG:791
ATGAAAGCCTCTACTCATATATTAAGAATCGGGATTTGCTGCGCCGTGATGACAAAGACCCTGTGTGAAGGGCTCTTGCTTGCATTGGCCGCCTATGACCTGGTATGCGCCGGAAAATTTCTGATCAGCAGAAAGGAAAGAAATCATGGCTGGCAGAGAGATGTCAGCATCCTCCTGCTTCCCTATCTGTCATATGCACTTAGTATGAGGCTTTCCAACGCACTGCTTCTTCCCTCCGGCGGCTCCTATCAGGATTATTTCACATTTTCCTCATGGCGCTTTCAAAATGGAATCCGATGGTATTTCGGGATATTCCAGAGCTTTTTCGGGAGCGGAGTCCGGCCGATTGTATCGGTGATTGTATGTGCCTGCGGGACATTGCTGCTGGTTCTCACAGCCTTTGGTATCGTTTTGAAGAGGAAGGAAGAGCTGTACTATGGATTCTATGTGTGCGGCATGATCCTGATGCTTCTGTTTTATGATTATTATCGCTCTTCGTTTGTACTGACATTTTTCCCTTTGATGGTACTGTTTTCTTATTACGCTGTCTCGTGGATTGTGGAGCGTGTGAGACCTGTGTGGATTTGCAGCATAGTAAGAGCAGCCGCTTTGTCCATACTCATTATGATCGCGGCACAGACACTGACTGCGGTCTATGCGGTGCAGGTCAGAGATTACAGCATGGATGATGTTATGAATGAGGAAACACAGGAGACCTTTGCCTATATTCGCAGCAACCTGAATTCGGAGGATGTCGTTTATTTCCTGAAGCCAAGGGTACTGTATTACTACACAGATGTATTTGCCTATTATTGGGATGATGATAATCCGGAACGCTTGGCACTGGCCGATTATGTTCTGATGAGTGTATACAATGAACAGCCTGGCATTCAGCGGGTGCTGGATTCATCAGGGAACTACCAGTGTGTTTTTCAGAATTCGCGGTTTGCGTTATATCAGAAGCTCGAACAGAATTCGTATCATTCTTAAAATGGAATGCGAGCGAAACAGGTGAATACGGATGAGACAACAGGTTGTTAAAACAACGAAAAGAATGACATTGCTTTTTCTGTGCGGGCTGACAGGAATGCTGTTAATCTATCTGAGTTATATGCTTCCGGTTGATCGTATACGAAATCATGTCAAAAGCGGAGCGGACATTCTTCTGCAGGAAACGGCAATGTATCAATATGCAGATGGTTATGTCAGTGCAATTCTTGATAATTCTACAGATGACCTGATGCTGGCGAAAACGGTATATCAATCCGGGGATCCCTTACTGGATGCAGTGTGGGCTCCGAATTATGCAATTCCCGGACAGGATGCGGGAGGACTGATCCTTTTTGAAACACTAAATAGCAACGACTTGAGTAAGGCTCAGATAGATGTGTATCCGATTTACTGGCATGGATACCTTGTCCTTTTAAAACCGCTATTTCTGATTCTGACCTATGCGGACTTTCGGATTCTGAATCAGATCCTTGAATTTGGCCTCATGCTGCTTCTCCTGTTTTTGATGCAGAAGAGGGGACTTTCACGTTACATTCCTGCATGTGCGGCAATGCTTGCATTCTGGAATCCGGCAACAATGGGAGTCAGTCTTCAGTATGCTGCGTGCTTTTATCTATCGATCGGAGCTTCCGTATTATTGTTCCGAAAACAAAGAGACAGCTTACTCTTTTTTATGCTCATTGGAGCGCTCACCTCATTTCTGGATTTTCTTACCTATCCGCTTGTTACACTGTGTGTCCCGCTTATTACGACAATATTGTTGAAATCTGCAGAACGGTTTTCCCGCAGGAATATTTCTGTGGTCAGGAGTGGAATCGGAGATTTGTTCGGGAAGGCTGTCTGGTGGGGAATTGGTTATGCTGGAATGTGGGCACAAAAGTGGATTTACGGATCCATTGTCAGCAAAAAGAACATTCTGGTGGAGGCATCGGCCAAAATCGCTGAAAGATCTTCAGCAGAGGAGTCGGGAGAAAAGATATCCAGATTAGGGACTGTCTTATATCTTGTGAAATACAGCATGATGAAGAAACCATATTTGATTCTGTTTTTGCTGTGTCTTGGCATTATATTGTGGATGTCGTTTCGAAACCGGAAAACAGTGCCGGACACGAAGGAGGCATCGGGAAAGATTGGAAAAAACGGATTTTATGTGGAACTGATAATAATCTCACTTCTTCCGATGCTGTGGTTTTGCTTTACTGCGAATCACAGTCATATGCATCCGAGATTGGTATACAGAACGCTTGGAGTATCTGTTTACGCCGGAATGGTTGTTATTACCGATTTGTTTTTTTATTTATCGAAGAAGAATCGCAGGTAGAGAATAGTTATGTATCGGATGATCAGTATTTTTATTACCGTTTTGTATGCGGCACTTTCTTGTTATCTGTTGCTTCTGGCAGGGTTCTCGTCTACTGCCATTGACGCAAATGAACACAGCTATCTGCTGAAGGATCATATGATTCTGCAGCTGGCTCTGGTGGCACTGATTTGTTTTGGCGGTGTAACTGTTTATCAGAAATCAGAGAGAATTCAGCGGTTTGTTCGCCATATCAATGAGAGCGAAGAGTATTCCTGTAAGTGGAGAAAAAGGCTCTTGCTTACGCTGGCGGTTCTTAGTACTGTCATTGTGCTGATTCTTCAGGTGGTACCAAGGGGAGACCAGCGCTTTATTTGTGATATGGCGAATTCCATGATGAATGGGGACTATTATGGATTTGACAGAGGCCAGTATCTGGATTGGTATCCCAATCAGATTGGAATCGTTCTTCTGTTATACGGACTTGCTCATATCTTTGGTTCTTACAATTATCTGATCTTTCAGCTTATGAATGTGGCTGCACTTCTCAGTGTTTATCATGATTTTGCCTCACTTTCCGATGAAACCGGACATTCCCGATTTGCAGGACTTACCATTATTGCGGTGGGAATTCTGTTCCTTCCTGCGATTTTGTATACGACATATGTGTATGGAACACTTCTTGGCTTTGCATTCAGTATCCGTGCGCTGCGCCGCCTTCGGAAACTGCTATGGGGTGACACGAAAGTTCATTCCAAAGAGAGCAGATGGAAACAGGTGCGATGCGTGGCTGCAGATTTGTGCCTTTTGGGAACCGACGCTTTTGCGGCAGTAGCTGTAAA
>HF986573.1:3164-17405 GCA_000431495.1 Firmicutes bacterium CAG:791
TTTGCGGCAGTAGCTGTAAAAACAAATTACCGGATCTTTCTCATCGCATTACTGATCTATGTATTCCTGTCCCTTTTGAAAAGAGAAAAGGGAAGGTATAATCTGCTTTGGACATTCAGGGCGCTGTGTGCTGCAGGTGTTCTGTTTGTTGTGCTATTGTTTTCGCAGCGTGTCATTAATAAAGCGGCTGCTGCAATTACCGGGCGCGATATCAGCAGCGGACTTTCCCCATGGTCCTGGGTTACGATGGGACTTCAGGAAAATTCAGAGCGGTATGATGGTTGGTACAATGGGTATGGTCTGAACACTTACTCTGAGGCAAATTCGAGCGGGGAGAGACAAAAGCTGATTGCACAGGAGGATCTGGCGGAACGAGTGCAATTCTTTCGAGATCACCCAATGTATGCTCTGTCTTTTTTTTCTGGGAAAAATGCTTCGCAATGGAACAACCCTGATTTTCAGTCTTTTTGGATTGTACAGCATGCCAGACGTACGGTTCAGTATTCGAGAATTATAAACTGGATTTTTTCGCCTGGCGGAAATGCCCTTCTGAATTCAGGGCTGAATTTTCTGCAGTTTGCGATTCTCTTCGGGGCAGTTCTTTGTATATTGCCCAAAGAGAAGGGAGCGTATCGGGATAAGAGAGAGCCCGAGGATCTTTTCCTGGCATGCTGCGTCATTGGAGGCTTTTTGTTTTATTCCTTTTGGGAAGCGAAGGCTCAGTATACGCTGGTTCATTTTATGTGTCTGATACCTTTATCGGTATATGGATATGAGAGAATGCGCCCGTGTCGGTTCATCCGGATGTGGGGAACACTGCTGTTAATATCTGTGCTTTTACTCATTGGAAGAAAAAGCGAAGCGATTTCATCGATATTTCTTCGCGGAGAAGATACAATAAGTTATCAGCAGTATCTTCAGGATCACAGCTACGTACGTCTGGAGAATGCTGATCTGGAAGGTCTGGAGGAAAGGCTGTCTCTTGTTTTCTCAGATTATGATAACCATTGTTGTCTGATATCCTCTGACGAAAGAGCACTTACAGCGGATGATGCTTCTCTGGCAGATGCCGACACGGAATGGGCCCATGCGGAATTGTCTCCGTGCGTATATACGGCAGCACAGAGCTGGTACCTCAGGAGGTCTGATGAGGAAGACCGATATTATCTCATACATATTTATGAAGAGACGGAGCTTGCATTGACCAGGGATCTATCCGGGGATATCTTCCTTCAGCCGTTTGATGGAAGTGAGTTTCAGAAATGGACGGTACAAATACAGGAATAAGGACGCGATAAGAACATGAAAAAGCATACAAATATACTACAGAACGGTGTTGCTGCTATATTTGGCGGTATTTTCATAGCCTCACTTCTTCCTGTCCTTTGGGTGGCACCTTTTGTACGCTCCACGGGAGATGACCTGAATTACAGTGTCGGAGTTCATATGGCACTGATGCGGGGAGAGGGGCCTGGAGGTGTTTTGCGTGCAGTTGCAGATTCTGTAAGAGGAACCTGGTATTCCTGGCAGGGGACGTGGTCCTCAATTGCGCTGTTCTCTCTTCAGCCAGGCGTATGGGGGAATAAGTGGTATCCTTTGACCGTTGCGGTGGCACTGCTCTGTATTCTTGCGGGGACCTGGTATTTCCTGCATATCGTACTGCGGCTTCTTGGGATGAAGCGTTCCGGCAGATGGACACTGGCATTTCTTCTGGGAACGCTGCTTATCCAGTATTTACCCAATGATAAATGCGGGCTGTTCTGGTGGACCAGTGTGGCTCATTATATGGTACCCTACGGGATCACCATGATGTGTATGGGCTGGTCTCTTCGATGGTTGGAGAGCGGAAGATTTCGTTTTCTGATCGGGGATCTTCTTGGAATGGCTTATCTGGGAGGTGCCGGATATCCGGAGGTGGTATTGGCGGCAGTCTGGTTTTTCCTTTTGATTGTCGGCGGGTTAATTCAAAAGCACAATGTAAAACGCATCTTGTGGCTGATGCTTCCTTTTCTGTTGGAGATGGCGGGGTTTGCGTTTAGTGCGATGGCACCTGGAAACAAGAACCGGGGCGGAGAGGAGTTTGGTTTTTCCTTTGCAAAGGTATTCCGGACCTTAGCCGGATGTGTTCAGGAAGGTGTGACAGAGAGCATCGGGGATTTCCTGCGGGTGCGGCCCTTGATTCTTCTGGTTATTCTGATTGTCCTGTTTGCGTGGAGATGTACGGACACCGAGCGCGCCCTGTGGAGAGTGCGGCACCCATTGCTGCTTGCCGCTGCTGGCCTTGGAATCAGCTGTCTGGTCCGTGCTCCTGTCATCTATGCGGAGGCAGATCCATCCGGAGGAGTTCCGGATTCGTACTGGCTGATCTCGGTGACAGCCATGACGGTTTGTCTTGCAGGGATCACGGTCTATTTTAAAAGGATCTATGCGGAGCAACATCCGGACATACTTCGGAAGTCGGGGCACCCGATTGAAGGATATGCCTGCGTTCTGGTACTTTTCCTGTGTGCTCTTTTCTACCGGCATATCATCGGCGGAACGGTAGATTACACCTGCATCCGTTATGTTCAAAGTGGCGCGTTGGCAGATTATCGAGAGCAGATGGAAGAGTGGTTATCTATTCTGGAGGACCCTTCGGTCTCCCGGGCGGAGCTTCCGGCTATGAATGATGATCAGGGACCGTTTATGCTGATGGTGCCGCTGGAGGATGAGGATGCCTGGTCAAGCAGAGTTTACGCCAGGTACTATAGCAAGGAATCGGTTGTCTGCGTGCCGAGAGACTAACAGCAGTGAGTAGTGGCTGGAGTGTAAATAAGTATGAATGTACAGAGTAAACTTAAAGAATCAATCCGAAGCAAGCAGAAACCTTTTCTGCTTCTATACATCTATGCCCTTCTCCTGTATTCTCCGCTGATTTTTCTTCGCCTTACAAATCAGTATGATGGTTTGTGGAATCAGGATGACTATATGGCAGGAGCGTGGGAACTTTCCAATGGAAGATGGTTCTGGCCCTATCTGGATCATGCAAGATTTGGAATTTCTCTGGATCCTTTACCCAATCTTTTGGCGGCAGCAGGATTTGTTGGAATGGTGCTGCTTCTTGCCAGAGTGATGCGTCTTTCCTGGAATAAGAGAACCTATCTGGCATCGATGTTGTTTCTTGCAAGTACAGGAATTACGTGTCAGCTCTCGTTTAGCTATATGTCGATTACATTTGCATTTTCTGCTGTAATGGCGGTGTTGGGAGTCAATCTGGTTACTCTGGCTGCAGAGAGACGGGATCAGAAATATGGAATTCGATCAACCCTTATAGCGGGAGTTGTGATAGCGGTCATGATGGGCTGTTATCAGGCATCCCTTGGACTTTCCTGTCTGACAGCACTTTTCTATGTGATGAAAAAGTTGACAGGGGAAGATGAAAGTATAGAAAGTAACGATACGACATCCGATGACTTGATTCAGTCTCGAAAAGAAGCTTTGCATTTTGCAGGGAAAATGTTTATCTCCTTGCTTGTCGGAGGTGTTTTCTACCTGATAGGGTTGAACCTGCATGAGCAGATATTTCATGTTGAGCCGGCAGATTATCAGGGGTTTTCTGACTTAACACCGGCCTATCTGATCGTTCATCTTCCCATGGGAGTGGCTCATGCATATGAAACCTTTCATGCTACCTTTTGGAATGGGACTTTTCTGATTTTTCGAGGCCAGAAAACCTTTGGAATACGTTTATTGTATTTGATCCCAATTGCTGTTCTTTTGATTTTGTTTCTGAGAACGGTGAAAAAGAATCTTGTGAATGGAATCCTGTTTCTGGTATGTACGATTCTGATTCCTGTGTTTGCGAACAGCTTTTATTTACTTGCTCCTGAATCCGAGTGCCATATTCAGATGATTGTGCCGATGACCCTTGTGATTCCATTGATATATATGTTGTGGGGAAGCTGTTGGCCAAGCGACGTTAGTTCCGACAGGACAGAAAAGCGTTTCAAGGAGAAACTGTGTTCATGTGCGGTAACACTGGGCTGCACTGCTTTACTGTTAGCATCGGCGACAATGTCGCTGACGGATGAGTATGCGATGTATGCTGGGCGCCAGGCGACCGGTACACTTGCGAGGGAAATTCTGCATGTCATGAACGCACAAGGCTATGATTACGCTAACGGAAGTGTGATGATTCTTGGAAATGCAAAGGAATCTCAGACATTTTCGATAACGGAGCTTTATGAGAAGGCAAATGAGTATGCGAAATACGGAAGCTGGACAGATGAAGTGGGCTTGAACAATCAGATTTGGGAAAAGGTTTATTCTGATTATTTAAGATTAAAGGTGTCTTTTGTGACGCGTGACACTTTGGAAACGATAAATAATATGCCGGAGCTTTCTCAAATGCCGTGTTATCCGGCAGTGGGTTCTGCTCAGAATATTTATGGCGTGGAAGTCATCAAACTCACGGGGGGTTAATCATAGATGAATGTACAGCATAAATTTAGCAATATAATAAGAAATAAACAAAGAGAGTTTATAATTCTATACATCTATGCCCTTCTCCTGTATTCCCCGCTGATCGTGCTTCGTCTTACGAACAGCATGGATGGAATGTGGGATCAGGACGACCATGCGGCGGGGGCTGCGGAGCTGCGAATCGGACGGTGGTTCTGGCCTTATCTGGACAAACTTCGGATGAATGTTTCACTGGATCCGCTGCCGACGATTGTTTCGCTGGCATTTTTTGTCGCAGGAATCCTGCTGATTGTTTCCGTTCTGCAGCTGCGAATGAGGGTTCTGGCGTATGCAGCCGCAATGCTGTTTCTGTCGTCCCCTGCAGTTTTGTGCCAGCTTTCTTACAGCTACATGTCGATTACCTTTTCGACTTCGTTTCTTCTGGCCGTTCTTGCGGTATGGATCGCGGCAGGGGATCGTGGCAGCAGGAGAGGGAAGGTTCTGCAGGTTCTTTTGTCCGGACTGGTCATTTCGGTGATGATGGGCTGCTACCAGGCTTCCCTTGGAGTTACCTGTGTGACGGCACTCGTCCTTTTCCTTTTCATGCTCGCCCGGGAAGAGAAGAGGGGGAGACGTCCCTGGTATTTTGTGCTTCGTATGCTGCTTGCCTTGATTTTGGGTGCTGTTCTGTATGAAGCTTTTCTGCAGGTAAATCTTGCTTATTTTCAGGAGACGATGTCGGATTACAACGGCGCGGATGCAATTACGTTTTCCGGTGTGCTGGCTGGTCTTCCGAAGGCAATTCGCCATACATATTCATCGTTTTGCTTCTATTACGGGAACAACGGGTATCATTTCAGCGCGCTTCAGGGCAGCAGATGGTTTTACCTCCTGTATTTGGTTCCGGCGGCCGGATGCATCGGACTTGTCATTCGCGTTGTGAAAAAGGGCGGCTGGCTTCGCGGACTTGTGATGCTTCTGGGTATCTTGCTGCTGCCGGTTTTTGCAAACAGCTTCTTTTTTCTTGCAGCCGGATCGGAAACCATGATGCAGATGACAGCCGGGATGGCACTGACGCTTCCGCTTGTTCTGTGCTTCTGGACGGAGCTTTCGGATATGAAGATTCTTCACAAGGGAGCTTCATGGATACTGGCAGCAGGTATTTTCCTTTTGTGCTATGGTGCAGCAGGACAGGCGGCCGTTGATCAGTATGCGATGTATGTTGGAAGACAGGCCTCCTTTTCTCTGGCGGATAATGTGATGGATGTGCTGGCCATTTCCGGAGTCGATTATACGGAAAATGTGGTTCTGGTATATGGGGCTCCTGCAGATTCTCCGCTGTTTGTCAGAACGGAGCTGTACCAGAAGGCAAATCCTTATGCACAGTACGGAAGCTGGAACGGAAACGT
The DNA here is from genome assembly GCA_000431495.1 of Firmicutes bacterium CAG:791. Taxonomy (GTDB): domain Bacteria; phylum Bacillota; class Clostridia; order Lachnospirales; family Lachnospiraceae; genus CAG-791. Next base: position 9,014 of record HF986573.1, read on the forward strand.
GGAGCTCAATCGCCTCTGCTGGTCACATTTTTTTGAACAGCAGCTTCGTGTGAATATGAATTACGCAGAAGGTGACACGCTGGAGACGATTTATCATTCACCGGAGGCTGCGGCAATGCCGGTGTATCCGGCTGCTGGATCTGTGGCCAATGTGTGGGGCGTGACCGTGGTAAAGGTGTCGGAATAAGATCTTCCGGAGAAACCTTCAAATATGACCACAAACCAACAAAATCTGGCAAGTCCGTTTTATTTTCACTGTTCAATTTGACGGAAACAAAGGCTATAATGATAACCGTGAGGGTCTGGAATTATGAAACCGGACCTTCGCGGTTTTTTACTCTATCTTATGAGGAGGTATCATACATGATATTTCAGAAGAAACATCTGACAAGTATTGATGCCGGGCACTACAAGCATACTTGCGATTCGGCCACCGAGGTCATGCCGCTTCCTTCTGTTGTGAAGCTGTCCATGTCTGAGAACATCGGTGCTCCCTGCAAACCGCTGGTGAAGAAGGGAGACTACGTGAAGGTCGGTCAGCTGATCGGCGATACGGATGCTTTCCTTAGTGTTCCCGTGCATGCTTCGGTTTCCGGTACGGTGACCGGAATCGAGACGATCCGCAATGCCATGGGCGGGCAGGATACCCTGGTCTGCATCGAGCCGGATGGGAAGCAGGAGATGGCGGAGGATCTGAAGGCGCCTGTCATTGAGGATCAGCCTGCGTTCATCAAGGCAATGCGTGCATCGGGCCTGGTTGGTCTTGGCGGGGCATCCTTCCCGTCCTGGGTGAAGTTTAATCCGAAGAACTTAATCGATATTGATACCTTGATCATCAACGGCGCGGAGTGCGAGCCTTTTATTACCTCCGATCACCGGACGATGCTGGAGGATGCGCAGAATGTTATTGACGGCGCGCTGGCACTGAAGAAGTGGCTGATCGCAGAGAATGTCTACATCGCCATCGAGGTCAACAAGCAGAATGCCATTGATAAGTTCAATCAGATGATCAGGGAGCAGAATCTGGAGGGCTTCCATGTTTTCCCGCTGCAGTCCCGCTACCCGAAGGGCGCAGAGCGTGTCCTGATTTATGAAGTGACCGGTAAGCAGTGTGATGCAGGTGTTCTTCCGGCGTCCTTGGGTGTCATTGTGTCGAACATTACCTCCACGGCATTTGTCGGTCAGTACCTGAAGGACGGAGTTCCGCTTGTCAGAAAGCGTCTGACCGTTGACGGTGACGCTGTTGCAGAGCCGAAGAACGTGATGGTTCCGAACGGCGCACTGGTACATGACATCATAGAATTCTGCGGCGGCTACAAGAAGGAGCCGAAGAAGATTCTTCTCGGCGGCCCGATGATGGGACGAGCGATTTTTTCGGATGAGGTTCCGGTTGTCAAGGCGAACAACGCCATTCTTGCGTTCTCGGAGGACCTTGCGGTAATTCCGGAGGAGACGGCCTGCATCAACTGCGGACGCTGCCATACGGCCTGTCCGTTTAACCTTCTGCCGACGAAGTTTGCAGATGCCTATCAGCATAAGGATGTGAAGACGCTGCAGGATCTCCAGGTTATGCAGTGCATGGAGTGCGGCTCCTGCTCTTATGTATGTCCTGCACACAGACCGCTCGCATTCTATAACAAGCTGGCGAAGAATCTGGTAAAGGAGGCTGGCAAAAATGGCAGATAGTAAATTTAAGACCGATCTGACCGTATCCGCTTCGCCGCATCTTGTGACGACACTGGATACGAAGAAAACGATGCAGTATGTGGTTCTGGCATTGCTTCCGGCAACGGTCATGGCGACGGTGTACTTTGGAATCGGAGCGCTTCTCCGTGTGATTCTGGGGGCTCTGTTCTGCTTCGTGTCCGAGTATTTGTACAACAGACTGATGAAGAAGCGTGATACCACCGGTGACTGCTCCTTTGCGGTGACGGGTGTGATTCTTGCACTGAACCTGCCTGCAAACTTCCCGATCTGGATGGAAGCCATTGGCTGCGCGGTGGCAATCGTCATTGTGAAATGTCTGTACGGCGGCATTGGCAAGAACATTGCAAATCCTGCGATTGTCGGCAGAATTGTTCTGCTGCTGTCCTTTACGTCTTATATGACGACCTGGCCGCTCACCCGCTTCCAGAAGGCGGTGATCAGTACCGATGCGGTGACTGGTGCAACTCCCTTAGGAGAGCTTGCTGACGGAGCAGCCAGCCTTCCTTCGCTTACGGATCTGCTGATCGGCAACATTGGGGGCGCGATGGGGGAAACCTGCACGATTGCGATTCTGATCGGCGGTATTTTCCTGATCTGGAAGAAGGTCATCAGTCCGCTGATTCCTCTGACGTTCATCGGAACGGTCTTTGTGTTCTCGCTGATTTATTATGCATGTGTCGGCGGAGCAGGACAGTATGGTGCATTTGGTATGGCGGTATATGAGATCCTGGCAGGCGGCGTGTTCTTCGGTGCGTTCTTCTGCGCAACGGATTACGTGACCTCGCCGATTATGAACATCGGAAAGATTATTTATGCGATCGGATGCGGTGTCTTTACCATGATCATCCGTCTGTTCGCATCGTATCCGGAGGGGGTATCCTTCGCGATTTTGTTCATGAATGTGATGACTCCTTTGATTGACCGCTTTGTGGAGCGTCAGTATTACGGAATTGCCAGGGCAGAGAAGGCAGCGAAGAAGGCTGCAGCCAAGGCGGCCGGGAGCGCTTCCGCCGATGAGGCGAAGGGAGGTGCAAAGGCATGAGTAAGAGAACAAATGCAGCTTCGGCAGAAGAGAATTTCGGCAGGGAGTATGTCTATCCGGTTGTGATTCTGGTGGTCATCTGCGTGGTGACGACAGCACTTCTTGCAATCACGAATTTTATTTCCGCACCGATTATTGTGAAGAATCAGGAGGCAGCTGCAACGGCAGCGCGAAAGGAACTTCTGACCGATGCGGATTCCTTTACCGCCATGGATACGGATCTTCAGGTATCGGAGGATCAGTCGGCAAAGGTGACAGAGGTTTATCAGGCAGACAACGGCGCGGGCTATGTCATTACGGTTGTGACAAAGTCCTTCGGCGGAGATCTTACGATGATGGTTGGCCTTACCTCGGATGGCTCGATCACGGGTGTCAAGGTGACAGACAGTGCAGATACGCCCGGTGTCGGCTCCAAGGATGCACAGCCGGAATATCTGGCACAGTATGACGGACTCACTGAGCTGACTGCTCAGGATGTCAAGAAGGAGACTTCTGTGACGTCAGGCGGAGCGGCGTTCCAGTACATCACCGGCGCTTCGGTTTCTGGCACCGCCATTCATAAGGGCGTATATCTGGCGCTCGATCAGTATAAGGCGTTAGGAGGTGCTCAGTAATGGAAGAAGTTCAGAAGAAATCAAAATTAAGCATCCTGACCAATGGCTTTATTAAGGAAAATCCGGTTCTGGTGCTGGTCATCGGTACCTGCCCGACGCTGGCAACCTCGACCTCGGTAGAGAACGGTCTTGGCATGGGACTTGCGGCGACGGCGGTTCTGGTCTGCTCGAACATTGTAATTTCGGCGCTCCACAAGCTGATTCCGGATAAGGTCCGCATTCCCTGCTTCATTACGGTTATTGCGGGCTTTGTTACCATCGTGCAGATGCTTCTTCAGGCGTTTGTGCCGTCTCTGTATTCGGCACTTGGTCTGTATCTGCCTCTGATCGTTGTAAACTGCATCATTCTCGGACGTGCCGAGATGTTTGCATCGAAGAACACAATGGGAGATTCGGCGCTGGACGGCCTTGGCATGGGACTTGGCTTTACGCTGACGCTGTGCGTGATGGGCTCCATCCGTGAGATTCTGGGCTCCGGAACCTGGCTTGCAGGCGACTGGTTCGGTCTCGCACCCGGCTTCAAGGGAATTCCGATCCTGTCAAATTTCATTCCCGGCATGTCCATCATGACGATGGTTCCCGGCGGCTTCTTTGTCTTCGCCTGCGTGATGGCAGCGGTACATCATCTTACCAGAGACAAGTCGAAGATTCGCAAGGACTTCGGCTGCAGCGCCTGCGCGATGGAGAGCTCCTGCTCTCCGGAGAGAAAGGCACTGGAGAGCGGCGCCTGCGCGGTGGATGAGAAGACGAAGGAAGCGATGAAGATCGCAAAGGCAGCAGAGGAGAAGAGCGCTGCCGCAAAGGCGGCCGTAGCTTCTGCTCCGGCATCTGAGAAGGAGGAGAAGTGATCATGAGCTTTACCAAAATGATTCTGATCATCATCTCGATGGTCCTTGTCAATAACTATCCGCTGGCACAGTTTCTGGGTATCTGTCCCTTCCTTGGCGTCTCCAAGGATCTGGACAGTGCAAAGGGCATGGGCATTGCGGTTACTCTGGTCATGGGACTTGCTTCCATCGTGACCTTCCCGATTCAGCAGCTTCTTCTGTCCTGCGGGATTGAGTACATGCAGACGGTCGTCTTCATTCTGGTTATTGCGGCACTGGTGCAGTTTATCGAGATGTTCATGAAGAAGAACATGCCGGCACTGTATACCTCGCTTGGTATCTATCTGCCTTTGATTACCACAAACTGCGCAGTTCTCGGTGTCTGCATTTCCAATACCGAGGATTACACGGTTGCTGCAGTCGGATCCTTTGGCGCGGCATATGTCTATGCGATTCTGCAGGGCTTTGGCGGGGGCCTTGGATTCTGGTTTGCCATGATGATCATGGCCGGCGTCCGCACGAAGCTTCAGGATCAGTCAGCGATTCCGAAGGCATTTCAGGGAGTTCCGATTATTCTTACCACAGCGGCAATTCTGTCTCTGGCGTTTATGGGATTCTCGGGAATGATCTGAATGGTCTGAAAGGATCGGTTAGGAGAGGTATCATTATGAATTTGATCATTATTGCAATTGTACTGATCCTTGTGGTTGGTCTTATTGCCGGAGTCCTTCTTTCCTATGCGTCGAAGGTATTTGCGGTGAAGGAGGATCAGCTGTTTCTGGATCTGCGCGCAGAGCTTCCCGGTGCGAACTGCGGCGGCTGCGGATATGCGGGCTGCGATGACTACGCACATGCTCTTGCGAATAAGAATGCAGCAGAGCCGGTTCCCTGTACGAAGTGCGCGGTCGGCGGTCCTGCGGTTGCGGCAAAGCTTGCGGCAACGCTTGGAACAACCGCGGGAGATGTGGAGCGTCAGGTTTCCTTTGTTGCCTGCAACGGAACAAAGGAGAATGCGAAGCCCCTGTATGAGTATTCCGGAAGAGTGGAGAGCTGCGCGGCAGCAAAAACTCTGTTCGGAGGCTCGAAGGAATGTCCCTATGGCTGCATCGGCCTGGGCGACTGTGTGAATGCGTGTGAGTTTGATGCCATCCATCTCTGCGATGGTGTCGCGGTGGTCAATCCGGATGTATGTACTGCCTGCGGCAAGTGCATTAAGACCTGCCCGCAGCATTTGATTTCACTGAAGCCTGTTTCGGAGAAGGTTTTCGTTCAGTGCTCCAACAAGGATCTTGGCAAGGCAGCGATGGCAGTCTGCAAGACCTCCTGCATTGCATGCCGGATGTGTGAGAGAACCTGCCAGCATGATGCGGTCCATGTCGTGGACAATGTGGCAGTGATTGATCCGGCGAAGTGCATCGGCTGCGGCGAGTGCGCGGCGAAGTGTCCGAAGCATGCCATTCTGGATCTTGCGAAGAAGGCATGACGCAGGCAAGGAGAGTACAGACAATATGAGAATAATCAGAAAGAGCCCGGGAAAAAGGACAACGGGGAGAGCGTTCTTCCGGAGTCTGGAGTTCTGGCATCTTTTCTTCCGGATTGTTTTGATTGTGAGTCTGATTCCGCTCGCTGTCATTTCTTTTTACAATCATGCCAGCGCGGATGACTATGCATTTTCCAATTACCCGCATCATGCGTGGGAGGCGACAGGCAGTCTTCTGGGATTTTTCCAGGGCTGCCTGAAGCAGCTTCACTGGAGCTACACTTCCTGGCAGGGATGCTTTACGGCAGTGATTCTGGGGACTCTGGATCCGGTAGCATTCGGAGATTCCTGGTATGCAGCGGTCGCATTTATTACCTTTGGATTATTGATTGTTTCCAATTTGGTCTTCTGGAGAACGCTGTTCGGACGGCGGGCGGATTCACAGACGCAGAGAAGACAGCGGATGCTGGCAGATATCGCGGCCTGTGTAACTTCGCTTGTGATGATTCAGCTGGTTCCCCGGGCACTTGACATGTTTTTCTGGTGGGATGGAGCGGTGAATTATCTGCCGTTTTATACATCCATGCTGCTGCTTTCTGCCGTGCTGATTCAGATTTACCGGGAGGAGCAGCTTTCTGCTCCGAAGCTGGTGCCTGCAGCAATCCTTTCCTTCCTGTCGATGGGAGGAAACTATGCTACGGCACTTGTGAACCTTTTACTTGTTCTTTCGTTTGCACTGTTTCTTCTGGTTCGGCGAAGGAGGGGATGGATTCCGTATCTGGCGATTCTTGTTTCGGGAGTTCTTGGCCTTGCTGTGAGTGTGCTGGCTCCGGGAAACGGAGTTCGGATGGAGCAGGAGGGAAGCTACGGGACCGGCTCTCTGGTACAGGCAGTCATTCATTCAATTTCCCTTGCAGGACAGAGTATTCAGCAGCAGACGGGTGTTATGCTTCTCTTGCTTCTGGCGCTTCTTCTTCCTTTTTTCCTGCTTCTCGTCCGGGAATGGGATACGGAGGAAACGAAGCGTGGGAACGACTTCTGGTCACTTCCTGCAATGCCGGTGCTTCTTCTTTTCTTTCTGATTTATGCGGCAAGCTATGCGCCGACGGTGTACGTCTATGGAGACGGCGGCCCCATGCGGGTGGAGGATGTGCGGTTCTTCTACATGGTCACCTTTGGCGCGGTATCGGAGTTTTTTCTTATCGGAAAGGTTTATCATGCGCTCCGGGAACAGGCATGTTCAGAAGTGCCCTGGCTGTCCCGATGGGTGGTATCGATTGTTGCGTTTATCGTCTTGTTTACAGGAATGTACTATGTGCTGCCGAGAGAGAATCGGGAGACTCTGACCAGCCTGTGTGCGGCCAGGTCTCTTCTGATCGGTGAGGCGCAGCGCTACGACAGGGAGATGAAGGAAAGAGCGGCTCTTCTGAATGATCCGGCAACGGACGGGCAGGATGTCGTCGTGAAGGCGGTGAGCGAACGGCCGTATCTTCTGTTCCTGTATGGGCTTGAGCTGACAGAGGATCCCGACTACTGGATTAACAGGACGGTTGCAGAATATTATGACAAGAAGAGTGTCACTTTGGAGGATATCAATTTGGAAGCGCCTGAATGAGCAGGTGGGCAATCATTCCGTTGATCAGTCCGGTTATGATACCGGAGAGGATCATGACAGGGAAGTAATAGACAAGATTTAAGCTGGAAAGAAGCAAAATCGCGATGAACAGCTGGCCGAGATTATGGAAGACGCCTCCGGTCATGCTGACGCCGAGAATGGAGAACAGGTCGGATTTACCGGCCTGTTTTCTTTTGCGGTTGATGCGAAGGAGAAGGCTCATGGAAGCAAGGCTTGCTGCGGCACCGGCTGCAGAATAGAGCATGCCAAAGGGGCCTGAGAACAGGAAGCCTGCAAGCAGAATGCGGACTGCATTGATGAAAAGAGCCGCACGCGTGTCCAAGCGAAAGAGAGCAAAGACGACAACAAGATTGGCAAGACCGAGCTTTATCCCCGGAAGTCCCGGCTGAAAGGGAATGAGTGATTCCAGAAAGGAGAGCACAAAGGCAAGAGCTGCGAGCATGGCAAAGGTTGTCAGCTGTTTTACGGAAAGGGGATTCTTATTGATGGATGAGTTCTTCATAGTTCCTGCCTGTTTACCTCACTATGGCATCGTAGTATGGACTGAAGTCGGAACCTGCGTCGGAGTTTGCATCTGTGTCGGAGTCCGGAGCTTCAACGGAGGGCGGGAGAATTTCGGACGCCGGGAGAATTTCGGCACTCAGCCGATGAGGGAGGCAGACAATCATCTGACCGGGCTTTGAGATCACGCCGGATCGGATGCAGATCTGATTCTTGCAGTCAGCGGCTGTCATGGTTGCGGTTCCGCCCGAGATGGTCAGCGTATTGTTCCCGTAGCTGCTATGAATCTCCAGGGTCTGATCCTCAGACAGGGAGTAGGAACCATACAAATCCCCGGCAATACGTATCTCGAGGACAGCATTTTCTTCTTGATGATTTCGATGAGAAGAAAGCGTGCTGCGAAGAGCCGGAGACAGTGCAATCAGAAGCGCTGCTGCAAGGAAAGCAGCAAGGAGAAGGACATCGCCTTTTTTTATCTCTTTAAACATGATAAACTTGTTCTGTTTTACAGTTGGATGGACGGAGTTAGAAATACAGCGTTGAATACAAGGCATGGTGGGAATTTACTCATAAGGAGATTGCACT
>HF986573.1:17498-21029 GCA_000431495.1 Firmicutes bacterium CAG:791
GGAGCATCCGGCCAGCCGTAGTGATTATAACACAGGCCGGCTGCGGGCAGATACAACCGCATGGGAAGGCTGAAGAGCCGGTTGCCAGGGAAAGCTTTTATTTTGACACGATTTGTCAGATTACGATTTACGGAATCCGTCAATCAGACGCTTCTTCCGGTGCAGGCCGAGAGGAAGGGGCATCCTTTTCTGTAAAAGCAGAGAGTGCCATTGCGGATGCTTTTTCCCTTTGTGATGAGTATGAAAAACTCCTCAGCAAGACGAAGGAAGGCTCTGATATCTGGAACATCAATCACGCGGAGGGAGATCCTGTTTCCTGTGATGCCAGAACAATCAATGTGCTGGAAGAAGGCATTGCATATGGAAAGCTTTCCGGCGGGAAGTTTGATATTACAGTCGGAAAGGCGGAGGATCTCTGGGATTTTCACGGGGAGTCCCCGAAGGTGCCGGATTCAAAATTGCTTTCGGAAGCGGTTCGGCATGTTGACTATCGGAACATTCAGATTGATGCGGATCAGAAAACCGTGTCTTTGAAGGATCCTGAGACGGAGATCGATCTTGGCGGGATCGCCAAGGGATATATTGCGGACAGGGTGTGCGAGAAGCTTCGGGACGAAGGTGTGACCTCGGCCATTGTCAGCCTTGGAGGGAATATCGAGTGCATTGGCGGGAAACCGGATTCTGCCGGGAATACGACGGAGGAAACCGTATTTTCTCCGTTTACCATTGGAATTGAAACGCCGTATTCGGATAGGAAGGAGATCGTGGGATCGTCGCTTCTTATGGATGGCACCATGGTGACCTCCGGCGTATATGAACGTTTTTTTACGGAGAATGGGAAGGAGTATCACCACATTCTGGATGTGAAGACCGGATACCCGGCGGATTCGGACGTGCTTGGCGTGACGATTAAGGGTGAGAAAGGAACATCTGGAGACTGCGACGCGCTTTCCACTGTCTGTCTGATCCTGGGATCAGAGGAGGGGAAGAAGCTGATTGAAGGAATGGATGGCTATGAGGCGCTGTTTCTTCTTCGTGACGGCTCTGTGAAGATGACCTCCGGAATGCAGTTTACGCCTGCCGGGTGATATATGTATAAAAGGAATCAGGAAGAAAGATGGAAGAACAGAAGAACAGGAAGCAGAACGATTATATGATCCGCGGGATCGCGGCGAACAATGAGATCCGGTGCTTTGCCATTACGGGACGGGATCTGGTAGATAAGGCGAGAGCGTCACACGGGACAAGTCCTGTCGCGACGGCAGCGCTTGGACGGACGATGATGGGGGCACTCATGATGAGCGACATGCTCAAGAATGACGATGACCTTCTGACGATCCGCTTTGACGGCGACGGCCCTCTGGGGTCTATTGTTGTTACGGCAGATCATCACGGCAATGTAAAGGGCTACGTGCAGCAGCCTCTTGTGATGCTGCCCTTGAAGGCAGACGGGCATCTGGATGTCGGACGCGCAGTCGGAAAGGGGACGTTGACGGTGATCCGGGATCTGGATCTGAAGGATACGTACAATGGGCAGATTGCGATACATTCCGGCGAGATTGCGGACGATCTGACGCATTATTTTGCGGAGTCGGAACAGATTCCGTCTTCGGTTGGCCTTGGCGTTCTGGTTGATACGGATCATACGGTGAAGAAGGCGGGCGGTTTTCTTATTCAGCTGATGCCCTTTGCTTCGGATGAGACCATCAGCCGGCTGGAGAACAATCTTTCCGCTATCCGCTATGTGACGGAGATGCTGGAGGGTGGCATGACTCCGGAAGACATGCTCCGGGAGGCACTGAACGGATTTGATGATCTTCGGATTACGGATACAACCGAGGTTCAGTTCTTCTGCAACTGCTCGAGAGACCGCGTGTCCAGGGCGCTTGCACTTCTTGGAGATGAGGAGCTGACTTCGATGATCAGGGATCAGAAACCGGTAGAGCTTTCCTGCAGTTTCTGCGGAAGAAAATATGAATTTTCCGTGGCAGAGCTCGAGCAGATTAAGGCAAAAGCACAACACAAATGAGTATCACTTCGATTTCCTTTGCACTGTTTCTGTGCATTGTATTCATCCTGTATTACACGGTATTTGCAGGCAAAAGACAGTGGATCTGTCTGCTGCTTGCAAGTATTGCTTTTTATGTGTTCTCGGGGCCAAAGAACCTGATATTTCTTGTTCTGACCGCACTGACCTGCTGGGGGAGTGCTCTTTGGATGGAGCGGTGGACTCTGGCTTACAAATCCCTCCGTGCGGCGCAGAAATCCGGAAATCCGGAAAAAGCTGACGGGAACGGAGCTTCCGAATATTTCAGCGGAATGACCGTTCGCGAGGCGAAGGCCGCAGCGCAGAAGAGGAAGAGAGACATTCTGCTTCTGGCACTTCTTCTTAATTTCGGTGTTCTTGCACTCGTTAAGTATTGGGGCGTTTCGTACCATGGGTGGCTTCTTCCGCTTGGAATGTCCTTTTATACCTTTCAGGCACTTGGATATCTTATCGATGTCTATAACGGGAAAATCAGGGCTGAGCGCAATTTCCTGCATTATTTCCTGTTTGTTTCCTTTTTCCCGCAGCTTGTGCAGGGGCCGATTGGCCGATATGATCAGCTGCAGACACAGCTTCTTGGAGAGCACAAGGCTTCTTTTGAACAGTGGAAGCGCGCGATGCTTCTGATTCTGTTCGGTCTGATGAAAAAATATGCGATTGCGAATGTGCTGGCTCCCGCGATCGCAGTGTTGCTGGATGACAATATCCGGACGATTCCGGGCTCTGCGGTGGTATTTGCGATTCTGATGTATTCGTTTCAGCAGTATGCGGATTTTTCCGGCGGCATTGATATCGTGACCGGTGCGGCGCAGTTGTTTGGAATCGAGCTTGCGCCGAACTTCCGGCAGCCTTATTTCTCGATTTCGCTTGGAGATTTCTGGAGAAGATGGCACATCTCGCTGGGAGCCTGGATGCGGGATTATGTCTTTTATCCGTTTGCCCTTCTGAAGCCGGTTCAGAAGCTTGGGAAGAAGATTTCAAAACGGTTCGGGAAGCATCTTGGCGTTGTTCTTCCTGCATCGATTGCGAACATTCTGGTTTTTTTTCTGGTTGGAATCTGGCACGGACCGGAAGTGCACTATATTCTCTGGGGGTTGTATAATGGAATCGTCATTGCACTGTCGGATATCGGAGCACCTCTTTTCCGCTCGTGGAATGAAAAGCTTCATCTGAAGACAGAATCCAGGGGAATGCATTTGTTCCGGGTAGCAAGGACGTTTGTCATTGTGAACATCGGATGGTATTTTGACCGGATTTATCAGTTCGGGGACTGCATACATGCCTTTGCAGCTACCTTTGTTCCGGGACGATTTCAGCTTGCAGAGCTTGGAATTGTAATTCGCTGTTATCTGACGGAGACTGGAATTCTCACGGGAAAGGGAATGCTTCTTGTTCTCCTCGGCATGCTGGTTCTTCTGGCAGCAGATCTTCTTCATGAACAGAAGAGAACGTTCTATGATGTGCTTGCAATTCGGCCGAGAGCG
>HF986573.1:21064-25853 GCA_000431495.1 Firmicutes bacterium CAG:791
GCGGTTCGGTGGTGCTGCCTGTATGCGCTGATGCTGCTTGTGCAGCTGGCAATTGATTTTTCCAATGCATCATCGGCGTTTATGTATGCAAATTTCTGAAACTGATTCGCAAAAATGAGGAATGCGTGCATGAAGAAATGGAAAAAGCCTCTTATCATTTTTATATCTGCGGCATTGCTTGCGGGTGCAGTTCTTGTTCTGAAGCCAAGGTATGACGCATTCATAGAGCAGGACAACATTGAGACCTGCTATGATGCAATGTACTGGACCGGAATTTGGTATCATATGGCAATTCGCGACGAAAAGAGAGCCGGGAAAAATGATAATGAAATCGATTACCCGGGAATCTTAAAAACAGTTCTTTCGGAGCATTATGCAGCATCGTTTGACAATAATCTGGAATCGGACGATTTCTGCCGCGGAGGCGGTCATGTTCAGATGGTGATTGACCCGGATACGCACGGGCTCATGATTATGTGCAGTCATCCCTTGCATATCTGGTACAACGATGAGGCAGTGGATGATGAGCTCCTGGACTATCTGGAAAAGACCTCGCAGCCGGCATATTTGCAGCACGAGGAGTACTGAAAGAGAGGAATATCTGATTTATGAGAAAAATGGATGTAAGAAATGCGGTAACAGCGGTTATTGCGGCAGCGGCGCTCCTTGTCGGTTTTGCACTCGGACGCGTGTCTGTTATGAAGACAAATCAAAATATGCCGGGTGCAGAGACGGAGACTCTGGTCAGTGACAATACGGATACTGCCGGGACCACGCAGGAGCAGCCGGAGGAGAATTCAAGCGAGGGAGACACCGTTCCGGAAAAGGATTTGAATTCAGATCTGAAGGATGCGGCGGACCAGGAGTATGCTTCCAAAAGTCAGACATCAGAGCTGATCCGTCATGAGGCACAGACGGAGATTCCGACGGAGATTACAACGATTGACCCCTCGGAAATCGAGAACCCGACACTGCAGGAGGCACCGCTCCCTGCGGGCGTCGCTTCCACGCTCTATGGAAAGACCGGCAAGGCAATGTTTCAGGTGGTAGTCCTTGGCGATTCGCAGTTTGCGAATTTCCTTGGCACAGAGGGACTTGGCTATCTTTTGTCCCAGAAGCTCCATGCGAATGTCTACAACCTTGCTCTTGGCGGCAAGTGTGCGGCGGCAGAGCAGGAGGACAGGGGCAAGGATATGTCCCAGTGGGGAACGACCTGCGGGGTCAATCTGATGAAGGCAATTGTCGGGGAACAGGACACCACCTGTCTGAATGGCTGGGATTATCAGATGAATGTATTCAACAGCTGTGATTTTTCCAAGACAGATCTGTTTGTGTTGGAATACGGTGTAAACGACTACCTCTCAAAAAAGCCGATGTACGATGAGAACGATCCGGACAGTGTGTACACTTACTTCGGAGCTCTGGAATCCATGATTCTCGATATCCGGAATTATTTCCCGGAGGCACAGATCCTTGTCTGCACACCGACCTATGCACAGTTCTGGCAGGGAGGAACCGGCGCTTTTCTTGGTGACTCCAACATCATAAACAACGGCTATGGGACGCTGTATAACTATGTGGAAACAGCAACGCACCCTGCCGGCGGACATCAGAATACATCGACGGTGAACGAATATGAAAACTCCGGGATTAATCCTTATACCGCATCGGAGGATCTGCTGGATGGTATCCATATGACGGATGCCGGAAGAGTGAAGTATGCAAACCTGCTGAGCAGAGTGGCGCTTCGAGCAATGGGATATGACATTGATGAGGGAGTGGATCCGGATACGATTGACTGGATCAGCCAGAATCCGAAGGGAAAATGAGCCAGAAGCCGATAAAGGAGACCCTATCGGTCTCAGACAACAGTCTTGACCTGCTGCGCCTGTTTGCAGCGCTGCAGATCGCAATCACACATTATCTGAATCTTTCCCTGCTGAGGTATGGAATCAGTTACAAGGGGGATCAGTTTCTTCTTGGTTTGAAACGGGTTCTTTCCCTGTATCCCGGACTGATTATTCTGCTTGCAATCAGTGGATTTCTGATGGGGGAATCCTTAAACCGTGCCACAGGGAGGAAGGATTTTGTTCTGAAACGTTTCCGGAGAATTTATCCTGGCCTGTGGGTTTGCATGCTGCTGATTGCAGCACAGGTATACATCCTGTTGGGACCCGAAAGTGTTCCTTCGGCGCAGATGCTTCGCTGGGGAGTTGTGCAGGGACTGGGAGCAGCCTATACCCCGGAATTTCTTCAAGGCTTTGCAACTGGGAGTCTGAATGGAACGCTGTGGGCCATTATGGTGGAGCTTCAGCTGTATGTTCTGGTTCTTATCTTCTGGAAGCGGATTCTGAATTGGAGTCGCAGAGTATGGCATGCAGGATTTATGGCTGCGGTTCTTCTGAATCTTCTGTGCTGGATTGCGGAGCAGAAAGTGCTTTTGCCGGAAGGTGCTTTGAGACTGCTGCAGAGAAGCTTTCTGCCCTACCTTTTATGGTTCTATCTGGGATTTTATCTGTGGAGATTCCGGAATGAGCTTCTTACTGATCTTTCCGGAAGATGGCCTTTACTTCTTGCAGGATATACGGCTTGCAAAGCCTGCTGCATGGCATTCTCGCTGCCGCTTCCCGGCTATTATGCAGATCTTATAACAAGCATTCTGCTTCCTTTGACGGTTCTTGCTTGTGCATATGGATGGGGAAGACACAGGCTGAAGGCAGATTTGTCCTATGGTATCTTTTTATATCACTGGCCTCTGATCAATCTGATCTTTTTCCTGGAGCTTCCGACGAAGGTGAGCCATATACCCCTTTTTGTGTGTTATATAGTGTCTTTTCTGACACTTGGAGTAATGTCGTGGTATGTAGTTGAGAGACGGATTGTAGGAGCAAGAAAGTAGGAGGGCAGATGGTTCAACTGCTGATTTTGTGGGGATACATTTTTGCAATGAATGCCTGCATTGGAACCGGCGTTTTGAAGATTTTGGAGAAGTGTATCTATGGATGGAAGAACACCTCGTCTTCTGAACAATTCGCGGTTTCATGGACAGAGCTGGCGGGAGTGATCGCAATCACCGTTTATGCTGAGATCGTTAGTTTGTTTGGTGCAGTCGGGCAAATTGCTCATTTGCTGCTTCTTGGATTAGCGGCTTTCTTTACGCTTTGGTGCAGAACGACGATAAGAAAGATTGCCGGCAAAATACTGAGAATTCTTTTCTCCTGGGATGGGGTACTGTATCTGTGCTTGATTTTGCTGACTGCTCTCTTTGCATCACGCGGACTGCAACACACAGATACGGGAATTTATCATGCGCAGATGATTCACTGGTATGAAGACTATGGAGTAGTCAAAGGTCTCGGAAATCTTCAACAGCATTTCGCATATAACAGTTCAAGTCTTGCTTATGCAGCTGTTTTTTCTATGAAATGGCTGGTTGGACAATCACTTCACGGGACTAATGGATTTTTGCAGGCGTTTCTGGTGGTGTGGGCAGTTCGAGGACTTCGCGGCTTCTGGAGAAGGAAGAACCATCTTGCAGATGGATGCCGGCTTGCCATCCTTATTTATGCCTTGGTTGTATCGGAGCGCATCATGTCTCCGGCAACGGATTTTTCTTCGATGTATCTGGTTTTATGGGTTATCTGTATTTGGGCTGATCTCCTGACGAGTGATAAAAATGCAGAACTCATGCAAATTCATGGATACGCACTTCTTAGCGTTGCGGCTGTTTTTGTTGCAACCTGTAAGCTGTCTGCAGGATGTCTTGTAATTCTGGCACTATACCCTTTTGTGAAGCTGTTGCGCAGGCGGCAGTGGAAGAGTATCTTTATTTATATTTTCTGTGGTGTGTTGGTGTTGGCACCGTGGCTGATTCGTAATGTTCTGATTTCCGGCTGGCTTCTTTACCCGTTTACAGCACTTGATTTGTTTCATGTGGACTGGAAAATCCCGGCTGAATATGTACAGCACGACTCGGATCAGATCAAGGTCTGGGGAAGATGCTTGTATGATGTTGCCAGAATTGATGAATCTCCTTTATCCTGGTTCCCGGTCTGGTGGGCTGAGAAAAGACGTGAGGAGATGATGCTTCTTATTGGAAATGTAATTGCTCTGGCAGGTCTTGCTCTTGGGGGAGTGTACACTGTATTTGTGAGGCGAGGAAATCTTCCGTGGGATAAGATGATGCTTTATGTGGCAACTCTTTGTTCCATTGCGGGTTGGTTTCTAACCGCACCGTTTATCCGATATGGTCTGGCTTTTTTGCTTCTCCTGCCTTGTATGGTGATTGGAGAATGGATCAGGCCGATACGGATGGGGCCAGTCAGAATTGTGTCAGGATTTGGTTGTGTTGGAGTTTTTCTTTGCCTGGGAATGTTTTGGGATTATTATGTCCTGTTCAATCTGGTATGGATAAAGCAGAATGTGGGATCCCGGTATTATATGGTTCAGCAGGACTATGACCTGCCGAAAGTGTATCCGTACGAAATCGAGGGAGGACTTACGGTTTATATTCCGAAACAAGGAGAAAATATCAGTTACTACGCATTTCCGGGAGATGCATATCAATCAATGGCAGAACGTGTGAAAATGCGCGGGGAAAACATCCGGGATGGATTCATGATGAAATAGCATTGAGATAGCAGATAATAGCCTGGCAAGAAAACATATTCTGGAATATCTGACAACAGCGTAAATATTCGGAACAGGATTTCGGGAAAACTGGTTGACATGAAGGCGTGGTGTACGGTATGATACACCTTGCTTGCAGAAGTGGCGGAATTGGTAGACG
>HF986574.1 GCA_000431495.1 Firmicutes bacterium CAG:791
TCAGCCAGCGAGAGCACATCGGCGAGCGAGAGTGCATCAGCAAGTGCAAGTACATCGGTGAGTGAGAGTGCAAGCAGTTCGGTCAGTGAAAGTGCGTCGGTAAGCGCAAGCGAATCAACCAGCGAGAGTGCATCGGCCAGCGTAAGTGTGTCGACCAGCGCAAGTGTGTCAACCAGCGAGAGCGTATCGGCCAGTGCAAGCGAATCGGCAAGCGTAAGTGTGTCGACCAGCGAAAGTTCGTCGACAAGCGAGAGTGTATCGGCGAGCGAGAGTGCGTCAGCAAGTACAAGCACATCGGTAAGCGAGAGTGCATCGGCAAGCGAGAGCGCATCAGCAAGCGAAAGTGCATCGGTAAGTGCAAGCGCATCGGCAAGTGCAAGCGAATCGGCGAGCGAGAGCGCATCGGCAAGCGAGAGCGCATCAGCAAGCGAAAGTGCATCGGTAAGTGCAAGCGCATCGGCAAGTGCAAGCGAATCGGCGAGCGAGAGCGCATCGGCAAGCGAGAGCGCATCAGCAAGCGAAAGTGCATCGGTAAGTGCAAGCGCATCGGCAAGTGCAAGCGAATCGGCGAGCGAGAGCGCATCGGCAAGCGAGAGCGCATCAGCAAGCGCGAGAGTGCATCAGCAAGCGCAAGCGAATCGGCTAGCGCAAGTACATCGGTGAGCGAGAGTGCGTCGACAAGCGCAAGTGTGTCAACCAGCGAAAGTGCGTCAACGAGCCTGAGTGAGAGTGCAAGCGAATCGGTGAGCGAGAGTGCATCGGCCAGCGAGAGTGTATCGGCCAGCGAGAGCGCATCAGCAAGTGAGAGCGCATCGGTAAGCGCAAGCGAGAGCGAATCAGCAAGCACAAGTGTGTCGATCAGTTCGGCAAGCGCAAGTACATCGGTAAGCGAGAGTGCATCGGCCAGCGCGAGCGAATCGACAAGTGCAAGTGTGTCAACCAGCGAGAGTGCATCGGCAAGTGAAAGTGCATCGGTAAGCGAGAGTGCATCGCTAAGCGCAAGCAGTTCGGCGAGCGAGAGTGTATCGGCAAGCGAGAGCACATCAGCAAGCGAGAGCGCATCAGCAAGCGAGAGCACATCAGCCAGCGAGAGTGCATCAGCAAGTGAGAGTGCATCGGCAAGCGAAAGTGTGTCAACCAGCGAAAGTGCGTCAACGAGCCTGAGTGAGAGTGAAAGCAGTTCGGCAAGTGCAAGCGAATCGGCAAGTGAGAGTGAATCGGCCAGTGAAAGTGCATCAACCAGCGAGAGCGCATCAGCAAGCCAGAGCGCATCGGCCAGCGAGAGCGAATCAGCAAGCACAAGTGTGTCGATCAGTGAAAGCGCGTCAACGAGCCTGAGTGAGAGTGAAAGCAGTTCGGCAAGTGAGAGCACATCGGCAAGCGAGAGCGAATCGACAAGTGCAAGTGCATCGGCAAGTGAGAGTACATCGGTGAGCGAGAGTACTTCCGGCAGCGTGACAACCTCGGAGTCTCAGTCTGGCGGATTGGACTCAGACAGTGAATATGATTCGGGAGATTCTTCTGATCGCGGCGTCCTTGGCGTAAGCAGAGAAAAAACTGGAGCGCAGCACATTTCAGCGGCAGATGGTGGAAAGGTGCTCGGTGCAAATCGCAGAGTGGCCACGGGTGATGAGAGCAGAATGAAGTCCAATGCGACAATGACAGGGATCAGCGGAGCGCTGCTTGCCGTGTGGACTGCAGTGCGAAAAAAGTTCCGAAAAGAACGTTGATTATGAGACGTTGATTTTCAGACATTGATTAAAATGGTAGATGTAGCATGGCACAAGGCAGCGAAACGCGAAGAAGAAAACAGAAGAATACACATCCTCTTTCAGGCAAAATCCTGTTTTCTTTGATCATGGTGTCCTGCTACCTGTTTGGCAAAAAAGTGATGATCCCATGGGTGGTGCAGGATCGTAATCCCCTGCCCGGTCAT
Source organism: Firmicutes bacterium CAG:791 (assembly GCA_000431495.1). Lineage (GTDB taxonomy): Bacteria > Bacillota > Clostridia > Lachnospirales > Lachnospiraceae > CAG-791. The sequence continues at coordinate 1,937 of HF986574.1, forward strand.
GGCCTTCAGGCGCTGATCAGCGCAGCAATGGGCAATGACACAGCGGCTGGCTCGGTGCTTGCCGTTGGGTTCATGCCATATATGACCAGCATGATTGTGGTCAGTCTTTTTCATTCTGTGAAGGGAAAGAGCACGCAGACATCCCAGAAACGTATGGGAAATGAAATGAGGGCGGTTACCCTGCTGGCTGCGATCTTGCAGTCTGTGATGCATGCATTTCAGTTGACCTTCAGGGAGTATGGAAGCTTTTCGATTCCGGCGCTGAGAGCAATGACGGTTATGGTTCTGATTGCAGGGACATTTTACATCGTCTGGCTGTCGGAACGCTGCCGGAAATGGGGAATAGGCGGCTCCACTGCCCTGATTCTGGCGAATATGGTTCAGAATATTATGAGAAATCTGGCACAGTCCTTTACGGAGCTTCAGCGCGAAGGGTATTCAACTCCGGCTGTTGCCGCTGTGATTGTGACCGGTGTCCTGCTGATTTTTCTGATCATGATTGTGATGGAAGGGGCTGAGCTGCATCTTTCTGTCCGGCATCTGATGATCCACAATTCTTTCTCAGGTGACAGCGATCTTGCCATGAAATTAAATCCGGTTGGGACAATGGCGCTTATGTATGTGATGACATTGTTCGCACTTCCGTATTATCTCTGCCGCTTCTGGACGATTCTGTTTGGAGAGAATCCGGTGACAGCACGGATTATGAAGAATCTGAATTTGCAGAATGGCTGGGGGATTTTTATTTTTGTCATGCTTCTGATCGGATTGAATTGTGCGCTGGCAAGAATTTACATCAATCCGCAGGAAACGGCAGATATTCTGCTGAAAAGCGGAGATTATCTCCCGGGGGTTCATCCGGGAGAAGATACAAAAAGAACAATCAACAGCAGACTGTGGCTTGTGTCTGTATTCAGCTCAGTGGTTCTGAGTATAATGATTGCAGGACCGTTGATTTTGGAGCTGAGGCTTGGAATCCATTCTTCGATCTTTATGCTTCCTATGTCGTTTATGATTCTTTGCGGCATTCTTCTGAATGTAATGGAAGAAGTGCGTACCATTCAGATGATGAACACCTATCGCACCATTCATTGGGGGCTGTAATGTTCTGTTTTATCCCATCCTGGTATTCTCAAAATGATAAATGGCATGCCAATGAAACGCCGTGGTATCAGGCAGGGAAAGCCTATGAGTTCGATGATACCATCAACCAGATCCGTATGTTCCGGAGTGCCTGCGAACCGGCTCAGCTAATGGTTTTGTCCTATGCGCCGGGACTTCGCATGTTCCTTCACAGACAGAATCTGTATCCCATGGATGTCTGGAATCTTTTCGATGAGATGCAGGGGATTGACCTTCAGAAGCTCGGAGTGGTTCCGTGGCAGAGTCTGGAGTGGCCGAGAAATCTGATCTGGCGCTACACACCGTTTACAATGATTGGTTTTCTGGGGCGGGACCGATACGCAGAGCTGTTCTTTGGAGAAGACGGAAATCTGATCCGGGTGGATTTTTTCCGGGAGGGCAGGACGATCCGGCGCGATGTCTACGATGACAGAGGCTTTTGTTCCAGCCGTATTTTCTGTGATCAGGATGGAAGAGAGGAACAGGAGTATCTGGACCCGGATGGGACGGTGCAGTTCCGGGAGAACTGCACAACCGGTGAAATAAGAATCGCGAAGGGCGCTCATTATCGCTTTCAGAAGCAGGAATATGAATCCATGGACCTTCTGGTGGAAGAGGTCGTTCGAAGGCGATTCCTGGAACTGGAACCGGAGATAACGGTGGTTGTAGCAGCCAATCTGCAGCATAATCAGATGATTCTGAAGGCGAGAAGGGGGCAGTCCATTGGTCTTTCTTATTTCGAGGAGCGGTTTCCGCTGGATGATGGAAAGGCTCTGGAAAGGGATCTTCGATATGCCAGATTTGCAGTAGCAGACACGGAGCATTCTGCAAAACTGCTGCGACAGAGCTCCGGAGACGACGGACTTCCGGTTTACGATATTTCACCATTTGATACCAGATTTTCTCTGGGAAAAAGTCAGAGAATCCGGGAACTGAAAATTTTCATGCCGGTAGACGGTCTGGATGATTTTCTTCTGGAAACAGCAATGCTGCAGGTCTTTTCCTATATGGAGAAGAACAACCGTGTTATTCTGCAGGTGGTTACACAGAATGCGCAGGAAAATGTCCGGAGGGAGCTTGCCGGAAAGCTTTCGATAATTCTTGAGAAAAATAAAATCAAAGGCCTTGGAATTGGTCTTGAAAACGGTGCCATGGAGTTGCTTCCGTTTTTTGTACCAGAGGGCGGTTCCTGCCGGGTGCAGGTCATTTCCTGTCATTCCGAGAATGATCTGATTCAACGGCTGTATGATGTCCGACTGATCCTGGATGTGAGAGATCAGCCAGATCTGTATTTGCAGATCGCAGGAATCAGCGCCGGCATTCCGCAGGTGAATTATCGGTTCACCCGTTATGTGCAGCATCAGAAGGACGGATATATTATTCAGAACATCCATTATATTTCCGGTGCGCTGGAATACTATCTGTCCGGGTTGAAGCACTGGAATGAAGCGCTTGTTTACTGTGTGAAGGAAATTGAGAAATACACCGGAGGTTCTCTGGTGCAGCAATGGAAGGAAGCTGTAGAGGACGATGCCAAATGATGCGGGAATGTTCGCAAGGGGCGGACTGGACAATTACAAGCTTTCTCTGGAATCCATGCGCATAGCAGCCTCTATCCGGCAGGATGTCCGGTATGAGGGACACGACAGAATCCAGATCACGGAGCGGTTCGGACCGGAATATGTACCGGTTTTGTCGTATGCGATGAATATCCGGATCGGGCATACGCAAAAGCCCTATGAGATCTGGACAGAGGTAAGCTGCGACAAGACCGTCTCCTATCAGCTTCGGCTGAGTAAATGGCAGGAAGGCGCGGCGGATATTTTTCTGGGGGAACAGATCCTGGAAGGCCCGCTGACCGGGCCGGTTCCTTTGGTGAAGGATTTCAATGGCTTTCTTTCTGTGGAACTCTGGGCCAGGGGCGAGGGAAGGCTTTGCGTGGGAGAGCTTCATTACAGGGAGATTCAGGAAACAGAAGGCACCTTTCTTCCGGGAGATGTACGGCATGCGGATTCTGCAGGAGAGGAATTCTTCTCTTATCTGAACCGGATGGATGGGAAGCCTCCGCTGAACGTGTATTTTTCCGGATATCGTTCGCTGGAGGGCTTTGAAGGCTATCACATGATGCGTTCCATGGGAGCACCTTTTCTGCTTCTTGCGGATCCGCGTCTTGAGGGCGGAAGCTTTTACCTGGGTTCAGAAGAATATGAGCAGAAGCTGGAAGAGACGATTCGCGATGCGATGAAGCAACTTGGCTTTTCCGGTCAGCAGGTCATCATGTCCGGTATTTCGATGGGAACCTTGGGGGCAGCCTATTACAGCGCAGCCATTCTTCCGCATACTGTAATTCTCGGAAAGCCTCTGATGAATGCGGGATCGGTAGCTGCGAATGAAAAACTCCTGCGCCCGGGCGGCTTTGCGACCTCCTTGGATGTTCTTCTGCATCTGGAGGGAGCAACGGATGAGACGGCGGTCCAACGGCTGAATCACCGGATGTGGAACCGGTTTGATCGGGCTGATTTCAGCGGAACCAGCTTTGCGGTTTCCTATATGCAGCAGGATGACTATGATCCTTTTGCATATGAGAATCTTCTGGAGCACCTGAAGGGAAAGACGGTACAGATCTATGGAAAGGGCATGAGCGGGCGGCACAACGATAATACGGATGGTATTGTACAGTGGTTCAAACGGCAGTATCGAAAGATCCTTCAGGAAGATTTCGGAAGAGACCAGGAAGAAAGCGGATAAAATATGGAGAAGCTGGTATATCTCATCTATTGGGACGACAATGCGGCAGATACCTATCTGTATGGCAGTCGTCTCGTTTTGCATGAAGACCGGACCGTTGAATTTCGAAATGACCGGATGCCGTCCGGAGTGGTGATTCGAAGATGGTATTCCCGGGCCGGCTATCAGGCACATCGGCTGGAGTCCCAGCTTCCAGTTCTGGAGGAGGGAAGAAGCTACAGGGTCCGGTCATTTTTGCGGTGCAGTCCGGAAGACGGGGCACTTCTGAGGTTTCAGTTCTATGACCGGCAGAATCACCTCATATCTTTTTCTGTTCTGGATGGAAGTGAGGGAATTCTGACTTGTCCGCCGGAGACGTTCTGTTATGAAATGCTGCTGGTTCAGGCCGGCGCAGCGGCGGTGATGTTTCATCATGTGGAGATTTTTCCGCTTTATGAGGAGGAAGAGAAGGAAAAGTGGTTTGGACAGCTCTGGAATCCCGATATTTGTTCGAACACGCTGAATATTCTCCTTCCGGACTTAACGGGAGGCATGTTCCGGCTTCCGGATGAAAAAAGAATCTGGGGAATTTCCAATTTTACGATTGCACCACCTGAGTATGTTCTGCCGAAGCCTTTTTTTTCAGAGGAGTGGCGGAAGGATAACCGCATGAGGCGCTTCGAATCCGGCAGACTTCTGGCATATGGCAGATTAGGGCGAGAGGCGGCGCTGAATCTGCAGTACACACAGAATGCTGATATACTTCTTCTGAACAGCTGTAAGGATCTGTATGAACTGGAACTGGAGTAAATGGATAATATTCGTAATCGCAGCAGATTGAAAAAACTGCGGAAAATTCTGCATAAAGTCAATTCCTATGCCGGGAGCATGAAGGAAATGGAGGACTCCGCCCTGCAGGCCAAAACAGCAGAGTTTCGTGAGCGGCTTCGACAGGGAGAGACGCTGGATCAGCTTCTTCCGGAAGCCTATGCTGTGGTTCGGGAGGCGTCGGGAAGGGTTCTTGGCATGTATCCCTATGACACGCAGGTTCTCGGGGGGATCACTCTGCATCAGGGACGGATTGCAGAAATGAAGACGGGGGAAGGGAAGACGCTGGTTGCTTCCATGCCGCTGTATCTGAATGCCCTGACCGGAAAAGGATGTATTCTGGTTACCACCAACAGCTATCTGGCAGTTCGCGACGGTACTCAGCTGGGAGCGCTGTTTCGCTTTCTGGATATCAATCTTGAAATCGGGGTCAGCGATGATCCGGGCAGGAGGCTGACGGCAAAGGATAAAAAAAGAATTTACAGTGCTGACATTGTCTACACCACGAATGCGGAACTGGGGTTTGATTATCTTCTGGAGAATCTTGCAATTTCGCCGGAGGAGCAGTATTTAAGAGATTTCTATTATGTCATCATTGATGAGGCGGACGAGGTTCTTCTGGACAGTGCACAGACACCTCTTGTGGTATCCGGTGCACCGAGAGTGCAGTCAAATCTGTATGAAACCGCCGATTACTTTGTGTCCCTTCTGAAAGAGGGACGGGATTTTGAGACAGAGGAGAAAAATGTCTGGCTGACGGAGGAGGGGATCCGCCGTGCGGAGCGATACTTCTGTCTGGAGGATCTGTATGCTCCGAATCAGTTTGAAACGGTTCGCCACATTTACCTGGCTCTGAAGGCGCGCATTGCTTTTCAAAGAGACCGGCAGTATGTGGTTGAGAATCATAAAGTTGATCTGCTGGATTCCAGGACGGGACGGATTTTGCGGGACACAAAGCTCCGGGCCGGTCAGCACCAGGCCCTGGAAGCCAAGGAGCATGTTCCGATTACGCAGGAGAGCCGGGCCATGGCCTCTGTGACTTATCAGAGCCTGTTCAACATGTTTGAAAAGAAGGCGGGGATGACCGGAACCGGCGTGGGAGATGAAGAAGAATTTCGCGAGATTTACGGACTTGACGTGGTTGTGATTCCGACCAATCGAAAAATGCTTCGAAAGGATTATCCGGATCAGTATTTTACGACGATTCAGGCGGAAATCCATGCGGCGATGGAGGAGCTTGTCCGGGTTCATGCTTCCGGCCAGCCGGTGCTGATGATTACCGGCTCCATCGACATGAGCAGTGCGGTGTCGGAGATGCTCCTGCAGGCGGGAATTCCCCATAATGTACTGAATGCCTACAATACGGCAAAGGAGGCGGAAATCATTAAGGAGGCCGGACAGAAAAATGCGGTCACGGTGGCCACCTCGGTAGCAGGAAGAGGGACGGACATCCGTCTCGGAAAGGGTGTCCCGGAGCTTGGCGGGCTGGTGGTTCTTGGAGTCGGGAGAATGGAGAACCGACGTCAGGAACTGCAGGCAAGAGGAAGATCCGGAAGACAGGGAGATCCCGGCTATTCCAGGTTTTATGCTTCTCTGGAGGATGATGTTGTCACCAGGTACGGATCGGAATATCTGGAAAAATATCGTGCCAAAGACCGGAGAATCCGATCGTTCCGGCTGATCCGTCAGATCAACCTGGCACAGCGGATCTGTGAGGAGCAGGGGGCCGGAGCAAGGCGCAGCACCATGGAGTTCGGAGAGAGTATGGTGCAGCAGAGAAGTCTGGTTTACAGCCTTCGCAGAAGGATCATGCGGTCAGAAGAACCGGAGCCGGAGCTTTTGCTGCAGATGGAAGCGGACATTATTGATGATTTTCTGAGCAGTGATCCGCTTCCGGATGCAGCCGGGATCATGCGCTTTATTCTGGATCACCTCTCATATCGGATGAATCAGAGGCTTCCGGAGGAAAAGCTGACTTCAAGAGAAGAGATCCGGACGTATCTGCTGGAGCTGGCGGGAGACTGTCTTGGGCAGAAAATGGCGTCTATTCCCGAGAAGGAGCTTCGCGTGCAGTTTTATCATATGATGACGCTCCGGGCGATTGATGATGCCTGGATTGAAGAAGTGGATTATCTCCAGCAGCTTCGGACCAGCATCATGGACAGGCGGTATACACAGCACAATGTGATGTTTGAATACCACAGGGAAGCATATTTTTCCTTTCAGAAGATGGAAAAGCGCATGAAGAAGGAAACCATGCGGAACATTCTTCTTGGCGAACTGGTACGCAGGAAGGACGGAAGTGTGCAGGTTCTGATGCCATAAAAGACCTTGCCGGAAAGAGGAGCAGAATGATTTATAATTTTAACCGGGGAATTGGCTGGGCATCCAGCGGAGTGGAATATGCACAGGCCTATCGGGGAACGGTCCTTCGAAATGCCGGGATTCCCTGCCGCTTTATCTATACGGACATGTTCCGCGGGGATAATATTGCGCTGATGACAGAGAATATCGGAATCCCGGACGAAGAGGTGATCTGGCTGTATCAGTATTTTACGGATTTTGCAGTCGCAGGACCGTCCGTTTCCATCGCACAGTTTGAACAGAAAATGCTGCTCGGGTCCGCAAAAGGGGCAGAGGCTTATCAGGTGCAGGAAGGACCGGGGAGAAGAGAGTATTGCTTCGCGGATGGGATACAGAAGGTATATGCCTACTATGTGCCCGGGGATCGAAGAATCATTCAGAAAGCGGATTTCTATTGCAAGGGCAGGCTGACGCATGCGGAATACTACTCTTACGGACGCATTTTTACCGAATACTTTGCAGATAAGAATGGGAAGCTGACACTGTTTCTTCGAAGATTCTACAACGAGGATGGCAGTATCGCCTATGAAGAGCACATGGACGGAGAGAGGCAGATCTTCCGGATGAAGGACAAGATCCTGTATTCCAAGCAGGAGCTAATCTGTGAGATGGTGAGGTCGCTTCCGTATAAGCCGGGAGATGTGATCATTCTGGATCGTTCCACGGAGCTTGGACAGCCGGTTCTTCGCTGCAGCGGTAATGTTCCGAAGCTTTGTGTGATTCACGCAGAGCACTATGACGGGCCGGCAACAACGGAGACGGATATTCTGTGGAATAATTTTTATGAGTACCCGTTCGATCAGGCCGACCGCTTTGCAGCCTTCGTGGCCTCTACGGAAAAGCAGGCACAGCTTCTACGGGCACAATTCCGGAAATACCGCAAAAGCGTGCCCGGAATCGAGGCGATCCCGGTGGGAAGCCTGAAGGAATTGCGGCGACCGAAGAAACAAAGACGGCCGCATTCGCTGTGCACGGCTTCCCGCCTTGCGGCAGAAAAGCATATTGATCTTCTGGTCCGGGCTGTGGCACTTGCCCGAAGGAACGTCCGTGATCTGACTCTTGATATATATGGCAAGGGGGGATTGGAGCAGGAACTGCGGGAGCTGATTGCAGACGAGAAGGCAGAATCGTACATCCGGCTCATGGGACAGCAGGATATGACGCATGTGTATGCGGAGTATTCGGGATATATTGCCGCTTCCTTCAGCGAGGGCTTCGGCCTTTCTCTGATGGAGGCAACAGGCTCCGGACTTGCGATGATCGGTTTTGATGTTCCGTATGGAAATCCCACATTCATTGCCAATGAGGAGAATGGGTATTTGCTTCCGTTTTCCAGAGAGGATCAGGTCGATGCACGTGTGCAGGCTCTTGCACGGGCAATCATCCGACTGTTTACCGAGGCGGATCTGGAAGCATTTCACCAAAAATCCTATGCAATTGCTTCCGAATTTCTGGAAGAAAAGGTAGCGCTTCGCTGGAAGAAGCTCTTTGAGAAGCTCGCAGCAGAAGGGGAAAACAGACCGGACTCCAGCCGGGGCTGACCGGAGGAAGGAAGAAGTATGGTTTTTTTGATGGATCATCCCAGTAGAGAAGCTGCTCTTTTGTATGGCTCACTGAAAAAGGCAGGGTATTCATTCCGGACGGTGGCTTTTGAGGATGATGGCTTTCTGCCGGAAGGCGTGGAATCTCCATATCGGGAATTGTGTGGGCGGAAACGGGAAGAAACGGCTGTTCCCCGGTATTTCAGCAGGCTGCAGGTGCCGGATGGATGGGAAATCCGAAGCACCGGTACCGAAGGAAATATATGGGATTATGATACGAAAAGGGCGCAGCTTGTCTATGCGCACCCGGCCAGCCGCAGATTTCTTCAGACGGTAAACTGGCTGGATTCTGCAGGGAAAAATATATGGCAGGATCATTATGATGACAGCGGAGAGCTGTATGCCAGGACAACCTGTGACGCGGAAGGAAGGCCGGTTCTGAAAACCTCTTATGCGGCTTCCGGTGAGGAGTGCATTGTGGAAAATCTGCAGAACCACACGATGCTTCTCCGGGAGAAGAAGGAAGACGGCACCCTGACAAGCCGTCTTTTCCCCGGAAAGGTGGAACTTGTTCTCTATTATCTGGAGAAAACAAAGGCGGATTGCGACCGTATTTTCTTCAATTCACTGAGTTATCCCCTGTTTGCGCAGAGAAGGCTTCGCATGGAAAAAAGAACACCTCATCCGGAGAAAAACGACCTTGCGGAGGTGCCTTTTGGCGGAGATGTTCTGTTCTGGCAGGAAGAAATCGGGGAAAGGCTCCCCGGCAATATGGTCACTGTCCTGAACGATCCGCAGGGCGTGAACGGCATTGCAGTGCAATCCTTGGGTGTATACGAGAAAATACAGGCGCAGATCCGGGAGCACGCAGCGGAAAATGGCATTGTGAATGCAGAGCGGGCAGCAAAGATCATTGCACCCGTTGGACAGATCTATTCCTTTTCCGGGACTGTGAAAAAGGAGAAGACAATCTGTATTCTGACCAATTCAGATGCGGTGGAGCACCTTGCAGAGCTTGCGGATGCACTCCCTGAATTTGTTTTTCATGTCGGTGCACTGACGGAGATGTCTGCGAAGCTGATGGCGATGCAGAAGAAGCCGAATGTACGTCTGTATCCGGGCATGAGTGAGAAGCTTGGAGAAAAGCTGCTTGAGGAAAATGAATTTTATCTGGACATCAATCACGGAAATGAAATTCTGGATGCAGCTTGGAATGCATATCTGCGGCGCATGGTGATTTTTGCTTTCCGGGAGACCGCTCACGAACGTGCGTATGCGGCGGAGGAGAACATCCTTCCGTCGGCGTGCTGGGCGCAAATGGCAGAGCAGATTCGCAGGGCAGCAGAGCATTCACAGGAGAAGGACAGACTCCTTTACAGGCAGGATGTGCGTGCCATGCGAAGGAATGCGGAGGATTACCGGAGACTCCTTGGCGGATGAGAATATGGACTCTGCGCGGGATTGGTGTTAAAGTTTACGAAGAGATTTCGGAACAGACCCCCGGCCATGGAATTTTTATGGCGGTGAAGGATAAAGGAGCAGAAATGGATCTTTACGAGAAACTGGTCAATAAAGAAGAGAAGCTTGCACTGGTCGGCCTTGGATATGTCGGAATGCCGATTGCGGTTGCCTTTGCGAAGAAGATCAATGTCATCGGATTTGACTTCAATGAGGCCAAGATTGAGAAGTATAAGAAGGGAATCGATCCGACCAATGAGGTCGGGGATGAGGCTGTGAAGGAATCTGCAGTAGAGTTTACGGCAGATCCCGCAAGACTTCGCGAGGCGAAGTTTATCATTGTGGCGGTTCCGACACCGGTAAATGCGGACCATACACCGGACTTGTCTCCGGTGGAGGGGGCGAGTCGCTTCGTCGGTCAGAATCTCACAAAGGGAACGGTTGTCGTTTTTGAATCGACCGTATATCCGGGAGTTACAGAGGAGACCTGCGTGCCGATCATTGAGAAGGAATCGGGACTTAAGTGCGGCGTTGACTGGAAGATCGGCTATTCTCCGGAGAGAATCAATCCGGGCGACAAGGTGCATCGTCTGAATACCATCAGGAAGATTGTATCCGGTATGGATGAAGAGACACTGGATACCGTTGCAAAGGTGTATGAGCTGGTTGTGGATGCCGGAGTACACCGGGCTGAGTCCATTCAGGTGGCGGAGGCAGCCAAGGTGATTGAGAACAGCCAGCGTGATATCAACATTGCGTTTATGAATGAGCTGTCCATTATTTTCCATAAGATGGGAATTGATACCAAGGCGGTTCTGGAAGCTGCGGGAACGAAGTGGAATTTCCTGAATTTCCGTCCGGGACTTGTGGGCGGACACTGCATCGGTATTGATCCTTATTATCTGACCTATCGTGCGGAGCAGTTCGGTTATCATTCACAGATTATTCTGTCCGGAAGAAGAATCAACGACGACATGGGTAAGTACTGCGCAGAGAGCCTGGTGAAGCTCCTGATCCGGAATGATCTTCCGGTGAAGCATGCGAGGGTTGCGATTCTCGGATTTACCTTCAAGGAAAACTGCCCGGATACCAGAAACACCAAGGTCATCGATATCTACAAGGAGCTTGGGGAATATGGAATTACGCCCATCGTGGTGGATCCGGAGGCGGACGCCGAGGAAGCGAAGCATCTCTATGGCATCGAATTCCAGACCATGGATGACGTGAAGGATATGGATGCGGTCCTGATGGCGGTGAAGCATAAAGAATTTGAGCATTTTACGTCAGAGGATATCGCGAAGTTCTATAATCCGGAGCATAAGACAAAGGTCTTTGCGGATTTAAAGGGCATCTTTGACAAAAAGGAGTATTCTGCCCCCGAATGGGATTACTGGAGGCTTTAATGACGGCAGATGTCATCATTACCGTAAAAGGTTATCACAATATCGGCGGCTCCGATCAGGAGCCGGTCATTACGAGTGCCCGTGGGAAGTATTGCTTCCGCAACGGGCACCATTTTGTATCCTATGAAGAAGAAACGGTGGAGGGCAGCGCCCCGGCCAAAAGTCTTGTGAAATTCGGAGAGCATTTCCTGAGCATTCACCGAAAGGGCGATTATCCTTCCCGGATGGAGCTGGAGGAAGGAAAACGAAACCTCTCCCGTTACCGTACGCCGGCAGGGATTCTGGAATTCGGCGTGGAAGCCGAACAGATCTCCTTCCGGGAGGAAGAGGGGCTTCTGGAGGTGGAGGCACTCTATACGCTGCATTCCGGAGAGGAGCCGATTCAGAAGAGCCGGGTTGTGGTGACCGTCAGGAACATATGAAACTGGAGCAGGAAGCATGAACGAACCCATTCGTATTCTTCATATTGTCGGGGCCATGTATCCCGGCGGCATGGAGAACTTCATAATGAATCTGTACCGGAACATTGACAGGACCCGGTTTCAGTTTGATTTCGTTGTTCATCAGCAGAAGGACAATGACTATACGGAGGAAATTGAGAAACTGGGAGGCAGAGTGTATCTGCTGCCTCGTCTGACGAGAAAGCCGTTTTCCAATCTGCACCGGATTCGCAGGCTTGTGCGGGAGAATCATTATCCGATGGTGATCCGTCATACGGCGAACGCTCTGGTTGCTCCGCAGCTTCTTGCCGCAAAGAGCGCGGGAGCTGTGACGGTCTGTCATTCTCATAACGAAACGGATCCGCAGCTCCGGCTTCACCGGATGGGGCAGAAGCTGATGCGGCGCGCGGCGGATATTCGTCTTGCCTGCTCCGAGAAGGCCGGGCGCTGGATGTACGGGGATCAGTCCTTTGAAGTGATTCACAATGCGATCGACATCCCGCGTTTTGCCTATCGTGAGAGTAAGGCGGCAAAGATCCGGGAGGAGTTTCATCTGGAAGGAAAGCACGCCTACGGCAACATTGCGAATTTCATTGCCTCCAAAAACCACAGCTATCTGCTGAGAATTTACAGGGAAATTATTGAGCTTGATCCGGATGCGGTCTGCTTCTGTCTGGGAGAAGGAGATCTTCGTCCTCAGATTGAAGAAGAAATCAAAGAGCTTCATCTGGAGGGAAGGGTGATTCTGACCGGCATCCGGGGCGATGTTCCGGATTTTATGTCCGCCCTGGATGTTCTGGTGTTTCCGTCGCGTTTTGAGGGACTTCCGCTTACCTTGATCGAAGCGCAGGCGGCAGGACTTCCATCGCTGATTTCGGATACGATTACCGGGGATGTTATCGTGACAGAAGGAATTGTACAGCAGCTCTCAATTGAACTGGATCCGAAGGAGTGGGCAGAAAGAGCAGTTCTTCTTGCGAAAGAACAGTCAGACAGAACCTGTCCGTATGAGAGCATTGCGGCAGCAGGCTATGACATCCGGCAGCTGGTGCAGTGGTACCAGGAGTTTATTCAGAAGAACATAAATCGTGTTCAGAATGAAAAGGAAGATCTCAGTGAAGATACAGAGTAAAGATGAGCTGAAAAGAGTTCTGCAGACGGAGGCTTTGGTTTATGAGTATAAATGGTATTACCGTCTGCCGTGGAATCTGACGGAGAATCAGATTCTGTATAAGCATGCCAGATATCTCCGCCTTGCGGAATATGCGTTCAACACGCACCGGTGGAACCGGCATTATTATCTGCTGCGGCTTCTACGGATTCAGACACGGTATGCTCTTTCCATTCCTCTGAATGTTCTGGGAGAGGGATTTTCCATAGCGCATCTTGGAACGGTCATTATCAACGCGGGGAGCACGGTGGGGAAGAACTGCCGGATTCATCCCGGAGTATGCATCGGTGCAAACGGAGGAAAACCGCCGAGAATCGGCGATAACGTTTATCTGGGACCGGGAGCAAAGGTGTTTGGAGATATTGAGCTTGCGGATGGAGTCATGGTGGGAGCAAATGCCGTCGTGAATCACAGCTGCATGGAAGAGGGAGCTCATCTTGTCGGAATTCCGGCAAAAGCAGCAGAAAGTCACCGCGATGAATGTTCACATAACTAATCTCTACGGAATAGCAGGTACCTGTGCGCTGGCACAGAATCATACGGCTCAGATTGCAAGACAGATGGGACTTTTGCAGATGGGGCTCTACCATTATCCGATTCAATCCGATACGGACGGAGAACTGAACAGCCGGTTGGACGGGATTGTGTCGGCTCTTCAATATGGGGATGTCGTGATTTTTCAGTCACCCACCTGGAATGATATTCGATATGACCGTATCCTGATCCGGAAGATCAAACACTATGCCGACGTGAAGGTAATCCTTTGGGTTCATGATGTGATTCCGCTTATGTTCGACAGTGAAGAGAAGAACCTGAAGGAAGCGATTGAAGTATATAATTGCGCGGATTTGCTGATTCTCCCTTCCGCGAAGATGTATCAGGTACTCCGGCAATACGGCTTGTCAGAGAAAAGAGTCCTGTATCAGCAGGTCTGGGATGTGATGAACACGATGATTCTTCCAAAACCGGAATGTCTGAGAAGAATGATATTTACCGGAGAGCCGGAGAGGTTTTCTTTTCTGAATCATTGGAACGGCAGTGTCCCGATTGATTTATTCAGCAGTGCACGGGCAGATGTGGAAGCCGGAAGCGTCCGATGGCATTCGAGAATTTCCATGACGGAACTTCTTCTGGAGCAGGCAAGAGGGGGTCTCGGCCTGGTCTGGCCGCAGGATTCCCAATGTGATTATTATGGGATGAATCAATCCTAAAACCCCCATGCCTCTGCCTGCG
>HF986575.1:0-3370 GCA_000431495.1 Firmicutes bacterium CAG:791
CGGTGGCCACCCGGTCGGGATTTTACAGTAAAAGAAATTCCCCTTCATTTTTCCTCCTACGCCGTCCTCACGGTTTCACATTTATAAGACTGTTTTACATAGCCAGAATATGGTCAGAACTCAGAAATATCCAGCTCACCTGCGGAAGCAGAATCCTTGATTTTCCGGATTTCTGCGCGATAGGAGTAGGAATCACTGACATGAATGGTGACGGTATCACCAACATGGCGGTGAAGCAGCGCTCGCCCGATCGGAGATTCAATGCTGACAATGTTATGAAGGGAATCTGCGCGGATTGGGGTTACCAGAGTGTAGACCTCCTCCTCGTCATCCTCCGGGATGTAGATAGTCACTTCCTTATCGACACCAACCTCATCCTCCGGTGCATCCTCGACAATCTCTGCTGTGCGGAGCATCCGCTCCAGATAGCGGATCCGGCTGTTGTTATGTCCGTTTTCTCTTTTTGCGGCATAATATTCGAAATTCTCAGAACGGTCACCTTGTGCGGCAGCTTCTGCAACGGCAGCAGTCAGCTTCGGACGGAGCTCAACCCGCCTCATTTCAATTTCTGCTTCAATTTTGGCTACATCGCCCTTTGTCAAACGCTGTCCCATGATTTACCTCTTTCTTCTGTGTTATGATGTTCTGAAAATAAATCGTTTCTGTAAATGAATCAGAACCACTTATCGTCCATCATACCACGATTTCAGAGAAAAGGAGGCTGCCATGGAAACAGAAGAGATCATTCAGGCAGGAAATCGAAATGTGCGGATTCGGAAAGTAACAACTGCGGATGCAGAGAAAATGCTGGTCTATCTGAGACAGGTTTCCGATGAAACTCCATATATGATCCGTTATCCGGATGAGGTGCGAAGCTCGGTGGAAGAGGAACGCACTTTCCTGGAGAATCTGGCTTCCGGCGGACGTAATTTTATGTTGGCAGCGCTTGAACTGAATGAGGAAGGGATGGAGGGACAAATTGCCGGAAATGTCGGAGTCAATGCGATTGGCAGCACTGAAAAAGTCTGTCACCGGGCATCGCTTGGAATTGCGTTGATTCAGGAGTACTGCGGGATTGGGCTTGGAAGAATTCTGCTGGAAAAATCTATTGTGTTTGCCAGTGAACTTGGATATACACAGATGGAACTGGGAGTGTTTGAGAACAATGAACGGGCGCTGCGGCTGTACCGGAAAATGGGATTTTCTGAAGTGGGCCGTATCCCGAATGCGTTCCGGCTGCGGACAGGGGAACAGATTGCAGAGATTCAGATGGTGAAGGGATGTCAGAAATGACATCCCTTTTTATGTCAATAATAGACAAATTCCGGGGCAGATATTTGTAAGGCAGAGCAGGATGAAAAATGATATGATAAGCGCTGAGCATACCATTTGCTTGCAAAACAAACATTTCTGCAATGTGTGGACACAGTGAATGAAAGATGCACAGGATTGTCATGAGAGAATGCCTTGCATTTTCTCCAAAGAAGGAAGCGGCCAGACAGTATTATTGATCAAAATGCAGTAAAGGATGGGAAAATTATGAAAGACTATGCGCTTATCAGAAATGCTGAGACTTTTTTATTTTCTGCGGAGAATCCGACAGGCACCCGTGGCGGGGGCGGAAGAGGCGGAGACTGTACCAAGCTGTCTCCCTGTATTTCCATTCAGCCCGGAGAAGAGAGGGCTCTGGTGGATACGGATGGCCCCGGAATCATTCAGCATATGTGGTTTACGGGATATGTCGGACACAGCTTCATTCTGAGAATGTACTGGGAAGGACAGGAGAATCCGTCTGTGGAGGCTCCGTTGTCTGCCTTCTTTGGCTGCGCGTATGACGAGAATTTTGAGGACCGCGACGGGAAATATCCCGCATTCAGTTCTGCGGTTATGATGACGGCTCCCGGAAGGGGCTTCAATTCGTATTTTGAGATGCCGTTTCAGAAGCATTGCCGCATCACAATGGAGAATCGGAGTACAGAGGAGAAGACACTGTTCTACTGCATTACGGGAGAACGAACTTCGCTCCCTGAGAACATTGGATATTTTCACGCGTCCTATCGTCAGGAGCACCCTGTGACAAAGGGGAGAAGCTATACAGTGATCGACGGAATAGAAGGAAAGGGACAGTTTCTGGGCCTTACGATGGCGGTCGGTGTAAATGGGAACAACACCTGCTGGGTTGAGGGTGAAGCCAGAATGTACATCGATGGAGATATCTATCCGACGATGCACTATACCGGGACGGAGGACTATTTCGGCGGCTCCTATGGGTTTGGAAATGATATCTATACCAAGCAGTATCAGACCTACAGTGGTCTGTACAGCGGGATGTTCTCCATCACCGGAAACCAGAAGGAACAGTACAACAGCCAGCAGAGATTTCAGCTGTACCGGTTCCACGTTCCGGATCCGATCCATTTTGAACATGATTTCCGCATGACCTTTGACAATATGGGATGGACGGGGCCCAGATATGACGACTACAGCAGCGTGGCATTCTGGTATCAGACACTCCCTTCGGCGAAGCTGAAGCTTCTGCCGACGGATGGTGAACTGTGCATGAAGTAAACATGACGGCAGGAATAGAAAGAGGATGAGAAATATAAATGAAAACATTGAGCAATAAGATCATGCTGATTACTTATCCGGATTCGATGGGGAATAACATCAGAGATCTTGGAGAGGTTCTGAAGAAGTACTTTGCGGGAACGGTTGGAGGCGTACATATTCTGCCGTTCTTCCCGTCGTCCGGAGACCGCGGTTTTGCTCCGATGGAATATGACATTGTGGATCCGGCCTTTGGCGACTGGGATGACGTGGAGGAGCTGTCAAAGAGCTATTACCTGATGTGTGATTTCATGATCAATCACATCTCGGCGCACAGCAAATATTATCAGGATTTTCTGGAGAAAAAGGATCAGTCCGAATATAAGGACCTGTTCATCCGTTATAAGGATTTCTGGGAAAACGGCGAGCCAACGCAGGAAGAGGTGGATGCTATCTATAAGAGAAAGCCCAGAGCTCCTTACGTGGAGGCAGCGTTTGCGGACGGTACCCGGGAAAAAATCTGGTGCACCTTCGGCGAAGAGCAGATCGATCTGAATCTGCAGAGTGATTGCGGGAAAAGCTTTGTGAAGGAGAACCTGGAGGCGCTGTGCGAACATGGGATTTCCATCGTGCGCATGGATGCGGTCGGATATGCCACGAAAAAGGCAGGATCCTCCTGCTTCTTTGTAGAACCCGAAATCTGGAATGTGCTGAAGGATGCGCAGGATATTGTGAGTCCCTTTGGCTGTATGGTGCTTCCGGAAATTCACGAGCACTATACAATGCCGATCAAAATTGAGAAGCACGGATATTACGTGTATGA
>HF986575.1:3406-8609 GCA_000431495.1 Firmicutes bacterium CAG:791
GCTCTTCCGATGCTGCTCCTGAATGCGCTGTACTACGGGCAGACGCAGTACCTGAAAAACTGGCTGACCATCTGTCCCCGCAGACAGTTTACGACACTGGATACGCATGACGGAATTGGTGTTGTGGACGTCAAGGATCTGCTTCCGGACGAAGAAATCGAGCGCACGAAGGAGGATATTTTCAAGTTCGGCGCAAATGTGAAGAAGATCTATAACACGGCAGCCTATAACAATCTGGACGTATATCAGGTGAACTGCACCTATTATTCCGCTGTGGGAGATGATGATGCCTCGTACCTTCTGGCACGTGCGGTGCAGTTCTTTGCACCGGGAATTCCGCAGGTCTACTACGTAGGAATGCTGGCCGGCAAGAACGATCTGAAGCTTCTCGAGGAAACAAAGGAAGGGCGCAACATCAACCGCCACTATTATTCTGTGGATGAAATTGAAGAAGAGACCAGACGCCCTGTTGTTCAGAAGCTTCTGGCGATGATGAGGTTCCGAAATGAGGCGGAGGCCTTTGACGGAAGCTTTGAACTTCTTCCCTGCAGCGAGCAGGAGTTGAAAATCCGCCGCTGCAGCAGCAACGGGGATGTCGCAGAGCTCCATGCCGATTTTGCCGGAAAGAGTTTCCGGATTCTGCATAATGGCAACCTCGTTCTTGAGGTATAACGGGGAAAAGTAAGGACCGGAGGGGCAGATGAAGAAGGATATTTTTGCAACAGGAACGCCGGAAAGCGCCGGTGTTCCTTCTGATGCGGTGGAATGGCTTCTGGATCAGCTGGAGAGCGGATTTACCGAACCGCATGGAATCATGATTATGCGCAATGACATTTTGTGTGCGCAGGGCTGGTGGGCGCCGTTTGCGCCCGGGATCCGGCATGGCGAGCAGTCTCATTCGAAGACCTATTCTGCAACGGCAATCGGAATTGCATACACACAGGGAAAGCTGTCACTGGACGAACGGCTGATTGATATTTTCCCGGAGGAAGCACCGGAAAATCCGTCGGAATACCTGAAAAAGCTGACGATTCGCAATGTCCTTTGCATGGGCAGCGGAATGAGAGAGGAACCGAAGGCATCCGAACACTGGATCCGCGATTTCCTGTCCATGCCGGTTGTGGATGAGCCTGGAACAGCGTTCATGTATAACACGACGGGATCCTCCATGCTGGCGGCAATTGTGAAGAAGAAAACCGGAATGGGGATGCATGAGTTTCTGATGGAGAATCTCTATCAGAAGATTGGAATCGACGGAGCAAATCATAAGTGGATTCGAACCTCCGATGGCATTGAAGCCGGCGGAGCGGGGCTTTTTGCGACGCTTGAGGACAATTTCCGCCTGATGAAGCTTTATATGAATGGCGGCGTATGGAACGGGGAACGAATCCTTGCAGAGGACTTTGTCCGTGCGGCAATATCGAAGCAGATAGATACCGCATCCGAGGCGAAGGTGAACCCTCCTGCTACGGATAATTTCCTGGGCTATGGGTATCAGATCTGGATGTGTCAGCCTGAGGGAGTATACCGGGCGGATGGAGCAATGGGACAGTTCACCATTGTGGTCCCGGATAAGAACATGGAAATTGCAATCATGGAGAACGCATCCGGTGCGCACTGGGCTCAGAAAACACTGGACGTATTGTGGGAATTTCTGGAGAAAATTCCTTCAGAGGAAAGCCTGAAGGAGGAGCCGGAGAAGGCAGAGAAGCTGCAGAGAAGACTGAAGAGTCTGTCTCTTCCTGCTCCGGAATTCAGACCTTGCGGAAGCGCTTCCGGAAAACTGTACGGAAGAAGACTTCACTTTGCAGAGCCTCTTCGGCTGGATGCTTACGGACTTCTGCAGGGATGCTCGGATGCAATTAGAGAGATTATGGTTACCGATCTTCTGATTACGGAAACAGAAGATCCGATGACGCTTCGAATGAAGCTTTTTGTGGAGAATTCTGCTGATCAGAACGGAAGCGCGGAGCAGGATATCCTCGTGGGTCTGGATGGAATGCGACGTGAAAGTCATCTGAATACAGGAATGCTGAATCGTCTTCTGGCGGCGGCTTACTGGTGTAAGGAGGACTGCCTGGAGCTGTCTCTTCGGTGGATTGAAACCTGCGGGACGGAGACACTGTGTCTTCGGGTAGCAGAGGATGGCGTGACGGCGGATCTGACCGGCACACTCGCCTTTCATGATGACCAGAGGAATATAAAGGGTTATTTTACCTGATTCCATATGTTTTCGAAAAAGACAAGCCGTTATCATACGATAATGGCTTGTTTTTTACTGCATATCGGGCAATTCTGCAGAAAAAAGAAGGACGTATGAGCGAAAAGCCGATTGGTCGACGAGATGATGATGTAATACTGCACAAAATAAGGCACATATAATCAGCAACTAGTAACAAAATACATGACAACCGATTGACATATATTGAGGCTGGTGCTAGCTTATAGTTACACATTGCAGAGGACGGTGAGCACACCGTCGGGAAAAAAAGGACAAGCGTCTTTAAGGAGGGTATTTTATGAAAAAGAAGTGGCTTTCACTGTTACTGGTTGGCGCGATGACTGCCGGCATGCTGGCAGGATGCGGCTCCTCTTCGAGCTCGGACTCGGCAGATTCTACTGCTGCGGATGGAGCAGAGGCTGCAACCCCGACACCGGACAGCAGCACAGATTATGACTTCTATATCTTCAATGGTAAGGGCGAGATCGCGGATGGCATGCAGGCTGCGGTTGATGCTTACTCTGCCGAGAAGGGTGTCAAGATCAAACTCTTTACTCTTGGCTCCGGTGCAGATTCCGCGCCGGTTCTTCGAACGGAGCTTAACTCGGAGCATATGCCGACCATCTTTACGATTCAGGATTCCCAGTATCTGCAGGAGTACCTGGAAGGCGGATTTTCGATGGACCTTGCAGAAGCAACCAATGAGGACTTCAAGGCACTGGCGGATGCTGTTCCGGAAGCAAACATCCTGACCCGTGATGGCTCTACCAACTATGGAATTCCTTACACCGTAGAGGGCTATGGCTACATTGTAGACACCAAAATGCTGGCTTCTCTGTTCGGCGAAGAGAATGTAGATGCATGGATCGACGCATACAAGACCGCAAGCTATGAAGAGTTCGTTGCCATGGTAGATGCCTGCGACGATTTCATCAAGAACGGATCTGCAGATCCGGTGGTTCTCTCCGGCAAGTCCTTTGACTTCCAGGCAAAGGATGATCTCTCCGGCCAGCTGGAAGGCGTTTTTGCAGTAGCGGGCGCTGAGAAATGGACCTATGGTGATCATCTTGTCAATATCGCGATTGATGCGGTTTACCCGACATCTCTTGACGCAGCCAATACAACAGCAGAGCAGTTGGAGGCTGGACATAAGCTGTTCGAGAGATATGCAGAGCTGGCAGATGTTCTTACCGCTCACGGCACAACGGCCCGCGGACCGGAATTGATTGAATCTACCACAGGCAGCTACGACATGCAGACCCAGAATTTCGCAAACCACAAGGCTATCTTCGTAAAGCAGGGCAACTGGGCATACAACGGTTATGTAAGTGCCAATTCGGAAATCGGCGACACACTTACTTTCCTTCCGATCAAGCTCGGCGCAACGGATGACGAGATTTTGTCCGGCCTGACGCAGGAGCAGATCAACACATCGATCCCGGTATTTGTTCCGCTGTACTGGGCAATCAATGCGAAGTGTGATGAGGAAGAGAAGGAGAAGGCAGAGGCATTCCTTGCATGGCTTTATCAGACCGATGAGGGAATTGATTTTGTGAAGAATCAGATGTCCATGATTCCCTGGAACGCAGATCCGAATGAGGTTTCCGCAGGCTACAGCCTTGGCGATTCCATTCTTTCCTACATGGCAGAGGGCAAGACCATCACAAATGCATATGCAGGTGCTCCGGCAGGATGGGCACAGTATACGCTGGGCCAGTATCTGATGGAGAATTACGTCAACAAGGCGGAGTGGCCGGATGATGCATATTCGGATATTGCAGATTATCTGATCTCCAGCTGGGAGGAAGCCGCAGGCCTTTGATTATCATTGGCAGGTATAGAACAATTGAGGGGCGTGTGAATGACACGCCCCTTTCGTTTCAAAGAAATGGGAATGGGGGTTTTCCATGGACCGCTATTACAAGAAAAGACTGATCCCGTTAACCTTGCCGGCGTTTATATTATTCATCGCCGTCGTATTTATTCCGTTTGTTGTCGGTGTCCTTTATTCCTTCACCGGGTGGAGAGGAACCTACTTTAATGGCGGAGGAGCCTGGTACGAGTCCTTTGTGGGATTTGAGAACTACGCCAAGGTATTTTCCAATAAGAAGTTTATTTCCGCACTGTTTTATACGGTGGTCTTTACGTTAGCCTCTGTTGCAGTTGTCAACATTATTTCCATTCTGATGGCACTTCTTGCAAACAGTGTGCAGGAGGGCGGCGGAATTTACCGGACCATTTATTTTGTACCGAATCTTCTCGGCGGTCTGGCACTTGGATACATCTGGCAGTTCGTCTTCGAAATTATCTTTTCCAAGATGCTTTTCGGTGGAAGCAGCTTTCTCCAGATTCCGTTGTTCCAGAATATGCTGCAGGACAAGTGGAAGGCTATGCTGGCACTGGTAATTGTTGTCACCTGGCAGTGGGCGGGCTATATGATGCTCATTTATACCGTCGGCCTGAACAACATTTCTCCGGAATACATTGAGGCAGCCAAGATCGACGGTGCGAACAACTGGAAGATCTTCTGGAAAATCAAGGTGCCGCTCCTGATGCCTTCCTTTACCATTGCACTGTTCCTGGTACTGTCCAGATGCTTCATGCTGCTGGATCAGAACGTGGCATTGACGGACGGAAACTTTGGTACGAGGACGCTGGCGACACAGATCCTTCGTACTACAAGCGACACACGCCCGCCGGATTATGGCCTTGCCCAGGCTCAGGCAGTTGTTTTCTTTGTGATTATTGCGGCGATTTCTCTGATTCAGGTTAAGATTACGAGCAGCAGGGAGGTGGAGATGTGATGGCAGCACAGGACAAAAAGCTGAAAACAATGTCAACCAAACATCGGGCAGATCAGATTCTTCTGCATGCCGTGCTGATTCTGATTGCGGTCCTGGTAATTTCGCCGCTGCTGCTTCTGGTATTCAACTCCTTTAAAAACAACAATGAGATTCTGAACAATCCGACAGCTCTTCCGAC
>HF986575.1:8670-15976 GCA_000431495.1 Firmicutes bacterium CAG:791
GAAAGCCATGAATGAGATTAATTTCTGGCGAAGTCTTGGAGTTACGTTCATTGTGACCTTCTTCTCCGTAGCACTGCTGGTGCTGGTATCGTCATTCGCAGCATGGGGCATGACCAGAGCCAAGAGCAAGCTTTCTGATTTCATGTATCTTTGTTTTACCGCAGCGATGCTGATTCCGTTTCAGTCGCTGATGTATCCGCTGGTTTCGATTGCGGAGAAAGCAGGAGCGAAGAACATTCCGGGACTGATTTTTATGTACGGAGGCTTCGGCATCAGTATGTCGATCTTCCTGTATCACGGATTTTTCAAGAATGTTCCGATTTCACTGGAAGAATCTGCCATGCTGGACGGCGCGAACATCTTTGAAATGTTTTTCAAGGTGGTTATGCCACTGATGAAGTCCACGACGGTTACGGTAATCGTTATCAATGCTATGTGGATCTGGAATGACTACCTGCTCCCGTTCCTGGTCATTGGTAATTCCGACAAGACCACAACGCTGACACTGGAGCTGTATTTTGCCAAGCTGAAAACAGGACAGTACGGCAATCCGTGGGAGCTTATTTTCCCTGCGGTATTCGTAACGATCATTCCGATCATCATCATTTATATCCTGCTTCAGAAGTGGATCATCAATGGTGTGATTGAAGGCGCTGTAAAGGGCTGATGATAAAGGCGGACCATAGCCGCTGAAACAGAAAATACGCGAATCGTGAAAATGCATTTCTTATCGGAAATATGTCGAGGGAGACAAATTCTTGATGAGAAATGCATTTTTTAAAGGAGAACGAAATGGAAAACAGGAAATGGTATCACAAAGAAGTGATTTATCAGGTCTATCCGGCAAGCTTTCGGGACAGCAACGGAGATGGAATCGGAGATCTGAACGGAATTACGGAGAAGCTTCCCTATCTGAAATCGCTGGGAATTCATACGGTCTGGCTGAATCCGATCTTCGCTTCACCGATGGTGGATAACGGATATGATGTATCGGATTACTATCAGATCAATCCGATGTTCGGCACGATGGAGGATTTTGACCGGATGGTTGAGACCGGGAAGCAGCTGGGTATCCGGTTCATTCTGGATATGGTTGTCAATCATTGTTCGGATCAGCATGAGTGGTTTCAGAAGGCTCTTCGGGATCCGGAGGGCCCGTATGGGAAGTATTTCTTCTTCCGGAAAGGTGAGAACGGAAATCCCCCGAACAACTGGAGATCCATCTTCGGAGGCTCCGTCTGGGAGAAGGTGCCAGGCAGTGACTACTATTATCTTCATGTATTTGCGAAGGAGCAGGTGGATCTGAACTGGGACTGCCGGGAAATGCGGGAGCAGATCTATGACATGATGAACTGGTGGCTGGACAAGGGCATCGCAGGCTTTCGGCTGGATGCGATTACCTATATTAAAAAGCAGCCTGGGCTTCCGTCATATCCGGCAGATGCGCCGGATGGACTGTGCTCTCCCAATTACGGTTCGCTGAATGTCTCCGGAATCGGAGAAATTCTGGCAGAAATTCGGGACAGAACCTATGGGAGAAAAGAAATCCGGGATCAGGTGATCACAATCGGAGAAGTTGGCGGCGTTCGCGATGGGGAGCTTCCGAAGTTCATTTCCCAGAAGGATGGCTACTTCTCGACCATTTTCGAATTCTCGCTGGAGCATCTGGACAAGAAGGCACCGAACTTCTTCTGGTTTGATTTAAACCATTGGACCGCGGAGGAGTTTAAGGCAACGCTGTTTGAAAAGGTCGAGGCAACGGAAGAGGATTGCTGGTATCTTCCGATGCTGGAGGGGCATGACCTCTCAAGAATGATCGACCGTATGCTTCCGAAGGAGGGACAGAACTTCTACGGCGCTTCGATGCTGGGGCTTCTCAATGTGATGCGGCCGGGCAGTGCGCTGATTTATCAGGGCATGGAGCTTGGAATGCGCAACAATTACCTTCCGACGATTGATGATTATGCGGATATCCAGACAAAGGAAGAGTACAAGAGAGCACTTGAATATGGCTATGACCGGCAGAAGGCCTGGGAAGAGGTGACCCTGCAGAGCCGGGACCACAGCCGGATGCCGTTCCCCTGGAATGAATCGAAAAACTCCGGATTTTCAGATGCGGACAAGACCTGGCTTCCGGCAAACCCGAATTATCCGGAGGTCAACGCAGAGCGGGAAATGGATGATCCGGATTCTCTCTGGAGCTGGTATAAGGAGATGATCCGGCTCCGCACAAACTCCGAATTCACAGAGGTACTTACCTATGGAAAGTTCATTCCCTGCTACCGGGAAAAGAAAAATGTGATTGCGTTTGAACGGAGTGACGAAGCTGCAACGCTTCTTATTATTCTGAATTTCCAGGACAAGGAGATCTCTCTGGAGCTTGAAGGAACTCCTGAAATTCTGATGTCGAATTATCGGAGAAGCACCGTGGAATCTGTCATTACGTTGAAGCCGTTTGAGGCATTACTGCTTAGAAGATGAAGAAGAGACAGATTTTTTGCTTTGCATTGATTCAGCTGGGGTATTGGGGGTATTATGCCACCTTTTGCGGATATATTACGGCACTTCTCGTGGAAAATGGAATTTCCAATACCGGATTATCCGCAGCTGTATTTGGGTATCAGGCGTGCGCGTTTGCAGGCTCTTTTCTTCTGGGGCAAATCTGCGACCGGGCGCAGTCAAATAAGAAGCCGGTGCTGCTTCTCAGTTTGACGGTTTTGATGCTGTCCGTGCTGATGTCGCACTTTTCTACAGATAACCGTGTGATTGCGCTCATTTATGCGATCATCGGACTTACATTTGGCCCGATGATTTCCTGCGTGGACGCCTGGATTCTTCATACGTTTCCGGGAGATGCCGCGTTGTATGGGAAGCTGCGCGCAATGGGTCCCTTCACACTTGCGGCGGGCATGCTTTTTCAGGGCCAGATGATTGAAAGATACGGCTACGATATTATGATCCGGGGCGGCGTGATCAGCATTGGCATAGTGCTGGGGACAAGTCTTGCACTTTCGGATGTGGCGCGGACAGAGCATCGTGCAGCAAGGCATTCTTCACAGGATCTGAAAGCTCTGCTCGGAAATTCAAATTATACAAGTCTTCTTGTAATTTTATTTCTCGTCGGGATGGCGGTGGCGCCCGTCAACAATCTGAAGGTTTCCATTATCAGAAATCTGGGCGGCAGCATAGGCTGGTTCGGAGCTGATAATTTTTTCGGAATTATGATGCAGGTTCCGCTCTTGCTTCTTGCGGGAAGAATAGGCAGGCTTTCTCTGAAAACCAGATATGTACTGCTTGGTATTCTTCCGTGCGGAATGCTGATTCTGGATCTGCTGGCGGCGCATCCTGTGATGGTTGTTCTGGGAACCTGTATCAACAATGCGGCTTATGCCGTACAGGTTCCGACGATGCGAGAGGTGACCGAAATCTATGTGGATGGGGAACAGAAGAATCTCGGACATAATCTGATGGATGCGGTGTACGGCTGCATGGCGGGAATGATCAGTGCCATGTATGCCGGTGTTGTGATGGATCTGGCCGGAATGAAAATGCTGTTTTCCGTGTGTATGGTGATGCAGGCAGCTGCCGGTATCCTGGTGGTGCGCTATTGCCTGAAAAAGGATAAGACATAACGCGCGAGGCGCAGAAAGCGGGAAATAACAGACAGGGAAACGATGGGAGAGAAACGGATTATGGAAAAATACTGGTGGAAAAATTCAATTGCTTATCAGATTTATCCGAAAAGCTTTTGCGATTCCAACGGAGACGGGATTGGAGATCTTCGAGGAATTCTTTCAAAGCTGGATTATATAAAGGAGCTCGGCGCAGATGTTATCTGGCTGAGCCCCATCTATCCGTCTCCGATGGTAGATAACGGCTATGATATCTCCGATTACTATTCCATTGATCCGATGTTCGGGACGATGGCAGATTTTGACGAGCTCCTTGCGGAAGCGAAGAAGCGAGGCATTCAGATCATCATGGACATGGTGGTGAATCATTGCTCGGATCAGCATGAGTGGTTCCGGAAGGCGAAGGAGAATCCGGAGGGAAAATACGGAAAGTACTTTTATCTGAGGAAGAGACAGGGCGGAGAGGCACCGAACAACTGGAGATCTCTTTTCGGAGGAAGTGCATGGAGCAGACTTGGCGAAACCGACTATGACTATCTTCACGTATTTGCTGCGGAACAGCCGGACCTGAACTGGGAGAATCCGGAGCTTCGGCAGGAAATTTATGACATGATGAACTGGTGGCTCGACAAGGGCGTGGCAGGCTTTCGCATGGATGCTATTACATATCTGAAAAAACAGGAGGGTCTTCCCTCCTATCCGGCAGACGGAGAGGACGGACTTGTCACGATTTCTCCGGGGGCGCTGAATCGGCCGGGGATCGGAGAATTTCTGACGGAGATGCGCGACAGGACCTATGGAAGAGTGAATGCCATGACCGTGGGAGAAGCGAGCGGTGTCAAGGGGGAAGAACTGGAGAAGTATGTTTCTCTGGAAGATGGCTATTTCTCCATGATCTTTGATTTCTCCTTCTGCACAATCAATCTGAAGGAACCGAATCTGTTCTGGTATGATAGAAGAGAGTGGACTCCGGATGAATTGAAGAGCCGGATGTACGCGACCTATCAGTCTCTGGGACAGAACTGCTGGATTGCTCCCTGCATGGAAAATCATGATCAGCCAAGAGAAATTGATTATTATCTTCCTGAAGCAGGACGCAACTATTACGGTGCAACGATGCTGGCAGTGATGCTTATGATGCGCAGGGGAACTCCTTTTATCTATCAGGGGCAGGAGCTTGGAATGCGGAACATTCATCTGTCATCGATTGAAGAATACAATGATCTTCAGACCTACGATCAGTACAAGGTCGCAAAAGAGGCGGGGACGAGCGAAGAAAAAATCATGCAGGCGGTCTGGGATCTTTCTCGTGACAATGCCCGAACGCCCTTCCGGTGGACCGCAGAGGAAAAAGGCGGGTTTACAACCGGCACACCGTGGTTTCCGATGAACCCGGAATACAAGGAGCTGAACGCAGAGCAGGAGTCTGCAGATGCGCATTCGATTTTATCTTTCTGGAAGAGACTGATTGCGCTCAGAAAGAACCCGGATTATGCGGAGATTCTGGTAGACGGGGATTTTGTACCTTATGGGGAGGATGTGGAAAATCTTCTTGCCTATCGCAGAACCTGTGAATGCGGAAGCATTCTGACGCTGTGTAATTTCTCGGACCATGAGCTGGAAACCGTTCTTCCGAAATCTGATTATCGGACGATCATAGACAATTATGATAGAGAGCTGTCCGGGCGGAGGATAACGCTGCATCCGTTTGAAGCGGCAGTGGTGATGATCATCAGAGAGTAATTAAGGGGGGATCGCAGAAAAGGAGGGGAAAATGTATTCATTTACAGCAGAACCGATCACAAATCATTATCAGGGGGAATTTCAGGACAAATTCGGACTTGCCAAGAAGAAAAAACTGGAGCTGCGTATCGAGGTGCAGGAACAGGAGGATGGCTGCCTTTTGTATATGAAGGGGGAGACCTCGCAGACAGAGCCGAAATTTGAGGCACAGCTCACCATTGATCCGCAGGAGGGAGTCTGTGCAAAGCTTCCGCTTCCGGAATGCCAGGGGATTCTTGCGGTTTATCAGCACAAATGCTGGTGGACAAGACCGGCCTTTCCGAAAAGCTTTGGGGATATCCCCGCGAACTCCCAGATGATTCTTCTGAAGTATCCGGATCATTATGTATGCATCCTGGCGGTGTGCAGCGAGGTGTATCGCGGGGATCTGGAGGGAGCGGAAGACGGAATTCTGATCCGTCTGTCTTCCAATAAACATGGGATGACCTCGGTGGATGCGCTGGCAGCGGCCATTGCATGTGGTCAGAATCCGTATGAATGTATCGAGCGTGCCGGAAAAAATGCGGCAGCAGCTCTGGGACATCCGGAGATGCTCCGGAAAAACCGCAGATTCCCGGAGCTTTTTAAGAAATTTGGCTGGTGCAGCTGGGATGCTTTTTACCATGAGGTGAATGAAGAAGGGCTTCTGGACAAGGTAAAGGAGCTGAAGGAGAAGCAGGTCCCTGTCGGCTGGGTTCTTATTGATGACGGCTGGCTGGATGCAGATCTTGATTCACAGCTTTTGCGCGGGGTAGATACGGACAAGAGCCGTTTTCCTCATGGACTGGGGAATGCGGTGCGGCGTTTGAAGGAAGAGCAGATTCCCTATGTGGGTGTATGGCACGCCGTGATGGGGTATTGGAATGGTTTGGAGAAGGACTCGGCTGCCGATCAATTCTTTGCAGGGACGACGGAGACACTTTCGGACGGAAGAATTGTGCCGTCCACAGAGCCTGGAAAAGCTTTTTCCTTCTACGACAGATGGCATCAGTATCTGAAATCACAGTGCGGAATTGATTTTATCAAAGTAGATGGTCAGAGCTCCATCTCGATTTTTCATGCGGGGAGAGAGAGCTATGGGGAAGCCTCGGGAGGACTTCAGAAGGGATTGAATGCTTCTGCCGCCCTTCATTTTGACAATGCCATCATCAACTGCATGGGGATGGGGGCAGAGGATGTATGGCATCGTCCGTCCAGCATGATTACGAGAACCAGCGATGACTTTGTCCCAAATGTAGAGCATGGATTCCGAGAGCATGCAATACAGAATGCCTACAGCTCTCTTTGGTCAGGACTTTTCTATACCGGAGACTGGGATATGTTCTTCTCGGAGCATCCGGAGAACCGGCAGAACGGCATTCTTCGCGCTATCAGCGGGGGACCGGTGTACACGAGCGATAAGGTGGGGAGAACCAATCCGGAGATGATTCGCCCGCTGATTCTGGAGGACGGAACCATTCTGCGGTGCGAGGAGGTCGGACTTCCGACGGTGGACAGTCTGTTCGAGGATCCGACAGAGAACGGAAGCATTCTGAAGATATTTAACCGGAAAGAGGATGCCTGGTATATTGCCGCATTTAATATCCGGAAGGACGGAGAGGCTGCGGATGGAAGAATTTCCATGGAAGATATTCCGGCGCTCTCCGGCGGCGAATATGTGGTTTACGATACACAGACTCGAAGCTGCGGACCTTTGTCTGAGAAGAGTGCCTATTCGATCCATCTGGAAGCAGATGAGGCTGTGATGTATCAGATCCTTCCGAAGCGGACGATTCAGGTATACGGAATTGCAGGAAAATACATTTCGGGAGCTACCGTGGAAAAGCTGTCGGAGAGCCCGGAGGAAGTATGCGTGCGCGTGCTGGAGAAGGGAGATCTGATCTGTTCCGCTG
>HF986575.1:16043-19765 GCA_000431495.1 Firmicutes bacterium CAG:791
GCTTTGGCAGAGCATACGGGAGATGTTCAGATGATATCCGGCTGCAGAAGCGGAGAGATTCTCCGGATCACGCTGGAATGAAAAAGAGAGGGAAAAAATGACTGAAAAGAACAACATGTACAAGCCGTCACTTCACTTTACGCCTTCATATGGCTGGATGAATGATCCCAACGGACTGGTTTACCACGATGGAATTTATGAACTGTATTATCAGCATAATCCGAGAGGAATTGACTGGAACTGCATGACCTGGGGACATGCAAGAGGAACCGATCTTCTGCACTGGGAGGATCTTGGAGATGTTCTGGAGCCGGATGAGAACGGGCTGATGTTCTCCGGCTGTGCCATTCGGAATGATCGCGGGCTTCTGGGACTGCCGGAGGACGCGCTTCTGTTCTTTTACACGGCAGCAGGACATTCCTCAAGGGAAAGCAAAGGGAAACCCTATACGATTCGTCTGGCATACAGCACAGATGGGGGGAATACCCTGATCAAAAAAGACGGAAAGCTTGCAAACGGAGAGGTGATTGAGACTCTTGCCGCCGAAAATCGTGACCCGAAGGTGTTCTGGCACGAGGAAAGCGGAGCATACATTTTGGTTCTCTGGATTGAGAACAATGATTTCGGAATCTGGAGGTCGGAGGATCTGGAGAAGTTTACCATGACGCAGCGCGTTACACTGGAGTCCGGATATGAGTGCCCCGATCTGTTCCGCCTTCCGGTGATTTCAGCAAAAGAAGGTGGACGTGAGACCGGTGAAGAGAAGTGGGTATTCTGGACAGCACACGGCTATTATTATGTCGGAAGCTTCGATGGTTATGAGTTTCATCAGGAACAGGAGCGAAGATGTGCGTCTCAAATGGGACCGGATGTGGTTCTTCCTTATGCAGCACAGATCTTCAGCGGACCGGAGAAGGTCCTTTCTGTTTCGTGGCTTCGTACGAAATGTGTGGGAGGAAGGACAACAGGAATGATGTCCATTCCCAAAGAGTTTTCGCTGATCCGGAATAAGGATGGATATATCCTGCGGCAGAATTTTCCGTCTGCAGTCATGGAAGCGTTTGCTCAGACGGAAAACGGAATTCTGGACGGCGCCTGCTGTCTGAAACTGTGCAATCAGAATCCGCTGCCGTTTGTTCCGGAACCGGAAACAATGGGCATGCATGATGAGGATATGGAGTGGGAAATCCGTTTTCTGTCGAAGGAAACCTGCCTTTTGAAGCTGGAATGCCAGCGGGATACGAAAAAACTGTTCTTTACAAGAGGAATTGTTACCGATTCTTGTGAGACGGGCTGCGAGCTGGAGAATCTGGAGCTGATCTATGATCATGGAATTCTGGAGCTGCTCGGAAATAACGGAACCTTCTATCTGGCGGTGGATTTCCCGGAGCTTCGCGCGGAAGCGGTGGACAAGATGAAAATGAGTGAAAACCTGAAAGAATGGACCTAAAGTAACTGTGATTTTTCGAATATAATAAGAGTGTTATTTCAAAACAAACGGTTTGCAGTTCTACGAAGCGGGGGAAAGCAGGATGGTGACATTAAAGGAAGTGGCTGAGGAAGCGGGACTGTCCGTCAGTACGGTTTCCAGAATACTGAACAATCGCGGATATATCAGCGAAAAGGCAAGAGACAGCGTGGACCAGGCGATGAAGAAGTTGAATTATCAGCCGAACGAGGTAGCGAGATCTCTTTCCAAACAGACCAGCAACATGGTTGCGTTGATTGTGCCGCATATCCGGCACCCCTACTTCGCGGTTCTGATCAGTGAGCTGGAGGAGGCCATTCGCAAAAAGGGCTACCAGATTCTTCTGTTCAACACGAAGACGGAGGAGGATACACTGGAGAAATATCTGACGATCTGTCAGCAGAATCGGGTTTCCGGGGTCATTCTGTGCAGTGCGCAGGTGGGGGAAGACGTCCTGCAGAGATTGAACGCACCGATTATCACCATTGAGCGTTATTCCGAGATGTCAGCCTGCAGCATTACCTGCGACAACTATAACGGCGGCAGAATGGCAGCGCAGCACTTGTATCGCTGCGGCTGCCGGAATGTATTGATGATCAGCGGTAATTCCGAGCAGAGGATGCCTGCAGATCTTCGAAGAAACGGCTTTATGGATGCCTGCATGGATCATGGGATGACCTGCCGGGACATTCAAATTTCAGAGGCTGCCATGGATAACGTGGGCAACAGCCAGTATCTGAAAGAGCTGGCAGAGGGACTGACATCCGGACAGATGCGGTTTGACGGTCTGTTTGTTTCCGGCGATGTCATGGCGGCGGAGTTTATTCAGTATGCATCGAGTCTTGGGATCCGTATCCCAGAGGATGTGCAGGTGGTGGGCTTTGATGATACGTTTGTGTCCGAGCTCACAACACCGGCTATCACGACGATTCATCAGCCGCTTCATGAAATGGCGGAAAGCGCTGCCGAGATGTTGGTGCGTGCGGTGAAGGAAAAGGAAACTCCGTCCTCCGTGGTTCTGCCGGTTTCCCTGATTCGCAGGGGAAGCACGAGCTGGGAAAGACAATGATGAAGGAGGGGTGGAGGAAACCGGCCTAAAAACGGATAACGACAAAAATGGGAAAGCGAAAAGGGGATATGGAATGAACGCGGAATACAAAGATCGCGTGGAGCATTGGATCCGGACGCTGAAGGCGGATTTTTATGAGCCGTTGGGGGAGATTCACTTTGCCGCGCATACAACGATGGAACAGCTTCCGTTTTCTGAGGCAGGGCAGCTGGATTATCAGCCGGTTGAGCCCGGATGGAAGTGGGGAAGAACGTTTGAATACTGCTGGCTGAAGGGAGAGATCGTTCTTCCGAAGGAGGCAGAGGGAGAGAAAATCGTTCTGGATCTGCAGCCGGGCTTTGAAAGCTGTGTTTTTGTAAACGGACAGGAGTTCGGAACGCTGCGAAATTCGTGGGTGGACCTGCGGCATCATTATCTGGTGGATAATGTACTTACATCCTATGCCAGAGCAGGGGAGCACTTTGACATTCTGCTGGAAACCTATGCGGGACAGTATGTTCCGGAGGCGCCGACGCTGGATGGATCCACGGGACCGGTTCTTCCCGGAAGCTATCGGGATCCGCGGAAGGAAGGAGAACGGATCACACTGGGCTGCAGTACCTATGGAATCTGGAATGAGGATGCCTATCAGCTCTATCTGGACGTGATGACACTGCTGTCCTTGTGGAAGACATTGGATGAAACCTCTCTTCGCGCGGTTCGAATCGAAGAGGGATTGGAGAGGTTTACACGGACGGTGGATTTCGAGCAGGAGAAGCTGCTCCGAATCCGTGACTACCGGAAGGCACGGGAGGAACTGCGGCCTCTTCTGGAAGCTCATAACGGCAGCACGAAGCCGACCTTTTATGCGGTCGGTCATGCGCACATTGATCTTGCCTGGACGTGGCCGATGAAGGAGACGGAGAGAAAGGCAGAGCGGACCTTTGCGGCTCAGCTTCGCCATCTGAAGGAATATCCGGATTATCGTTTTCTGCAGAGTCAGCCGGCTCTGTATGAGATGTGCCGCAGGAATTACCCGGAGCTTTTCCGGAAGATCAAGGAGGCTGCTGCGGAGGGACGATGGATTCCGGAGGGTGCCATGTGGGTGGAGCCGGACACCAATATGCCGTCCGGAGAATCTCTGGTTCGTCAGCTCCTGTATGGAAAAGCGTATTTCCGGAAGGAATTCGGAGTAAACAGCGAAAT
>HF986575.1:19854-30349 GCA_000431495.1 Firmicutes bacterium CAG:791
GAAGGACGCCGGGGTAAAATATCTGGTGACGCAGAAAATCTTCTGGTCCTATAACGAGGGAGAAGAGTTCCCCTATCATTATTTTAACTGGAAGGGAATTGACGGAACGGCGGTAACTGCGTTCCTGCCGACCAGCTATAACTATCAGACCACTCCGGAGGAGATTGAAAATGTCTGGAAGAGCCGCAGACAGAAACGGAATCTGGACAGCTTCCTTCTTCCGTTTGGCTATGGAGACGGCGGCGGAGGTCCTACCAGGGATCATATTGAATATGCGCTCCGGCAGAAGGACCTGGAGGGAGGCGCTGCGGTTGAACTGAAGGGACCGAACGACTTCTTCCATGATATGGAGGAGAAGGGCGGAGCGGCAGACACCTGGAACGGAGAATTGTATTTCTCGGCGCATCGCGGGACGTATACAACCCAGGCAAAGACCAAGGCAAATAACCGCCGCGGAGAAATCGTGCTGCGGGAGCTGGAATTCTGGAATGCGATTGCTTCGAAAGAAAAATGCGGAGCTCTTTATACACCGGAGGAGATGGAAGAGCTGTGGAAGGTGCTTCTGCTGAATCAGTTCCATGACATTCTTCCGGGCTCCGGCATCGCGAGGGTCTACGAGGATGCGGAACGTGAAGTGGAGGAGATGATCCGGAGGGCGGAGGCAGATACGAGACAGATCTTCCGTGTGCTTGCAGACAGAGAGAAGCAGGATACGGTTTCCGTGCTGAATTCGCAGGGGTTTGCAAGAACGGAGCTTGTGGCGCTTCCGGAAACCATTGGCGACCAGGTTATGACAGCGGATGGAGCAGTCCTTCCTGTTGTGAATCATAAGGTGCTTGTGACGGTTCCGGCAGCAGGTGCGCTGACACTCAGAGGGAGTGATCCGGTATCCTGCGCCCCGAACAGCAGACAGAAAGACATCCTGCACGCTTCCGAAGTTTCGGCAGTACAGGAAACAGATGGGAGTTGGATCCTTTCCAACGACAGGATCCGTGCTGTAATCGATGAGAAGGGAGAGGTTGTCAGCTTCGTTCTTCTGAAATCCGGACGTGAATATGCCGGCGGACCGATGAACCATTTCCGGCTGTTTAAGGACGTTCCCCGTAAGTTTGATGCCTGGGATATTGACTCAAACTACACGGAAAATGAAATCGAAGCATTGACGGAGGCATCGGTGACGCTCCTGGAGCAGAATGAGCTGGAGGCGGTTCTGCTTCTGAAGGGAAAACTGGAAAAGGCGGATTCTGTTCTATCTCAGAAGATTATTCTCCGCGCAGGACAGGAGCAGCTTTTCTTTGAGACAGAGGCGGACTGGCATGCACTGCATCGTCTGCTGAAGGTATCGTTCCCTGTGAATGTCATGACCACGGAGGGAGTGAATGAAATTCAGTATGGCTATGTCAAACGGCCGACGGTGCGCTCACGAGCTTATGATAAGGAACGGTTTGAGGTTTGCAATCACCGCTACACGGCGCTGTTTGACGGCGCACATGGGGCTGCGGTTTTGAACGATTCGAAGTATGGAATCAGCATGGAGGATAACCGGATGGAGCTTTCTCTTCTGAGAGCAGCGACGGCTCCTGCGATGCGGTCGGACAATGGCCTGCAGAAATTTACCTATGCCCTTACGGTATGGGAGGGAAGATTTGAGGAGAGCAGAGTTGTACAGGAAGCAATCTCTTTGAATGAGCCTTTGCAGGTTGTTCCCGGAGTCGTGACGCTTCCGGAGGCACTCCGGGTGGATGCATCGAATATTATTCTGGATGCGGTAAAGCTTGCAGAAGACGGATCGGGCGACGTCATTGTCCGTATGTATGAGTCTATGCGCTGCGATACGACAACGAAGGTCTGCACCAGAATCATGGGAGACGTCTCTCTTTGCAGCATATTGGAACAGGAGAAGGATACGAAGGCAGAAATTCTTTCTGTACAGAAGGAAGAGGATGTACAGGAATTTGTATTGCATTTTGCCCCGTTTGAGGTAAAGACGATCCGGATCCATAAACCGGTTGATACACAGTAAATCATTGTTTCATAACAGACAGAAGAAGGTGGAGCGAAATGCCGGAGCGGGCAGGATCCTTGGTGATCGGTTATTTTGCAGGATGTTTTCTGACGGCAGCCATTGTGGCAAGAGTGGCAAAGGGAAGAAACATCCGTGAGATTGGAACCGGAAATCCGGGAATGGCAAATGTCATGGCGAACATCGGGAAAAAAGCCGGAGTGATCGTCCTTCTCGGAGATATTCTGAAAACAGTGCTTGGAATGGGAGTGGCGTGGGCACTGTTCGGAGCGTCCTTGGGAAGGAACGCTTTCCTTTGGTCAGGACTTGGCTGCGTGCTCGGGCATAATTTCCCCTTCTGGTGTAAGGGAAAGGGCGGAAAAGGCGTGACAGTTACCTGCTCCTGGTTGATTGTCCTGATGCCGATATGGGGCTCTTTTGCCTGTATTCTTGGGGGACTTCTTACGCTTCAGACCGGCTATCTTCCACTGGGGGCGGTGGTCATTCCCGCAATAGCCATCCCATTTGCGATATGGAAGCTTGGAAAAGAAGGCTTTCTTCTGATTGCTCTCGGGGAATTGATCATGATCAGCCGTCATTACCGGGGAATCGGAAGGATCCTGCGGGGCGAAGAAGAGCGAAAGCTTCGAAGGCGGCATTTTATCTGATTGCAAACATAGCTGCATAAAAAGAACCCCGCTGCGGAAGAAAATCACCGTAGCGGGGTTCAATTGATATCTGTTCTGTCTGACTGGATCTTACGTCTCATTTCAGACCTCCGATGGGAAGCTGTGTACTGCTGGTATGGACTGCTTTATTTCCCAATGTACATATGCTTCGGGAACATTTCACCATAAGTCTTCAAAAAAGCTGCGATTTCCTGTAATGCCTTCATAATAATCTCCTTTCTTGTTTCTTCCTCTGGAAGAATGCTCTTGTTTGTTGTTACAATGAGCATAAATCAGGCTGCAAAATATTTAAAATACAAATAATTTAAAGCCAATTATACAAACATAATATAAAAGGAGATTGCAATGGGAATTACAGCGGAGAATGAGGAGCATCTGAATCAGGACGAGCATGAGTGCTGCTGTCATGGAGAGGGTCACGGCAAGGGCGAACACGAATGCTGCCACGGAGAGGGCCACGGCGAAGGCGAGCACGAATGCTGCCATGGAGAGGGTCACGGAGAAGGCGAGCACGAGTGCTGCTGTCATGGCGAAGGATATGGCGAGGGGCACTGCTGCCACCGGGAGAGTGATCTGACCGGACGCAATGTGAATCACAAGTGCAAGGTTCATTATCGCGGAACCTTTAATGATGGCACGCAGTTTGACTCCTCCTATGATCGCGGGGAACCGCTTGAGTTTGTCTGCGGAGCCGGCATGATGATTCATGGCTTTGATGCTGCCGTGGCGGATATGGAGGTCGGACAGATTGTGGACGTACATCTGATGCCGGAGGAAGCGTACGGTCAGCCGGATCCGAGAGCTGTTTTTACTCTTGAAATCGATCAGCTTCCCGGAGCCGAGGATCTGACGGTTGGTGAGCAGGTATATCTGTCGAATTCCATGGGACAGCCGTTCCCGGTTCGTGTCACCGCGAAGGACGAGAAGACAATTACCTTTGATGCCAATCATGAAATGGCAGGGAAAGAGCTGAATTTCCGGATTGAACTGGTAGAGGTAGAAGCAGAGTAAATGTCGCCGTACGGCGAACAGAGCGGTGCGGCGGCCACAGAGAACTGCACCGCTTTTGTTCGTAACCGGTAACTGTGATGGCGGAGGAAAGGAGAAGAGAGCATCCATGAAGGAATACTGGAACTGTCTGTTTCTGGATAATGAGAAGGATATGATTGTCAGCCTCTTCCGGGAGGGAAGACGCCTGTATTACGAGCTGGAGACTCCCAATCACCATACGGGAAATCTGATCCGGAACTTCGCCAGACTCTGCGGCCTGCCGCTTTCTGTGAATGAAAAGGGTCTGCAGGTGATTCGCGGGGAGATTCCCTGCTACATCGATGCACGCAATCAGGAGGTCTATATTCTGCGCTTCGCAGACACCAAGGTGGCGAATATCTACACCGACGGGCGGATCGAGATGAAGGCCTCGGTCCCTGCGGTTGCCAAAACCCTGATGAGCCAGACCAAGGATTATCGTCTGGATGCTTCGAAGACCATATTCAAGACTTATATCCTGCGGGACGTGAAATTCCGCACGGATCTTCATACCCATATGAACGGCAATCTCTCGCCGGATGTTCTGATTGCACTTGGAATCATGCATCAGATCCGGTATCCCCTGTACTACATTCGAAAGCTTGATCTTGTGCTGACGGATCGACAGGAAAAAGCGGTTATGGCACAGCGGGAGAAGGTTGCGAAGCAGTTTGTCAATTCCGAATTAAAGGGAAAATATCTGACGCGCCGCATCAACGACAATACCTTTGTGAACTTTGCGGATCTCATTCTGAACAATCTGGAGAATGCGGAGCAGAACATTGTAAAGATCCGGATTTCACTGGCGGTCCTGAAGGATGGACAGGCAGTGTTTACGAATCTGGAAAAGGTATATCTGTACCGCTATGTTTTTACAAAGGGGAAAGAGAGCACGGAGAAGATCCCCCTGCAGAATATTGCCGGAATTCCGGACGAGGACGTGCGCATTACACTGGAGCAGATGATCCGGGACCGGAAAAATCCGGACTACGCGCAGAATACGATTTTTCAGGATAAGCTTCTGTGGATTGCCAGGCAGTATCAGCGGCAGGGAATTGAGTATGTGGAAATCAGTGATACCACGCTTGTGAAGAAGTACGAGTCTCTTCATATGCTGGAAGAGGTGCACCAGGTGATGCCGAAGATTCTGAAGGAGACCGGTGTGCTGATTCGCTTCCTTGCGGCAATGCGCAGAATTCCGCTGACGATCGTGAAGGACAGCATAACCCCGGCGGATTATCTGGTGAAGAATCTGACGGTTCTGAATGCGGTGATGGAGGACCCGTATGTGGCGGGCTGCGACTTTGTCGGAGAAGAAATCAATGACATTCAAGAGCTGGCACCTGCATTCCGGGAAATTGTAAAGATCGCAAGGCGTGATCCGGACTTTGTGATCCGGGTGCACGCAGGGGAGAATGACAGCCTGCGGGATAATGTCGCACACAGCATACAGTGTGTAAAGGATGCGCTTGCTCCCGGCCAGCAGATGCCGCAAATGCGCATCGGACACGGACTGTATACCTGCAGCCTGCGCTCCGAGAAGGGAAAAGAGCTTCTGAAGGCAATCAGGGACAATCACATCGTTCTGGAGTTCCAGCTCAGCTCCAATGTTCGCCTGAATAATCTGAACCTTCTGGACAAGCATCCGCTGCATCAGTATCTTCGCGCCGGAATTCACTGCGTGCAGGGAACCGACGGCGGGGCATTGTATGGAACGAATTCCATTGATGAGCAGCTTTCTCTGGAGAAGCTTCTGAATCTGACGCATAAGGAGCTTCGCTCCATGAAGGAGACGGAGGATGCCATTCTGACAGAGAGCAGAGATGCATTCCAGCGGAAAACACTGGCATTTCGCGCGATGGTCGGAAACAGAGATTTTACGGATTTCCTTTTGGAGAAGATCGAAGAAGGTGAAGGAAGAATCGGCGAGAACATGACCCTCCCCGGCCGGAAGCTTCTGGATTCCAACACCGAGCTGGAGGATCAGATCGAGGAACTTCCCTGGGACAGGATGCCGGTTGTGGTGGCAGGAGGAAGCTTCAACACGCAGAAGCGAACCACAAGGGTGACACCGGAAGGCACGGAGCTTGTGGAGAAAATGGTGGAACAGCTTAGCCCCAGAGAGTACTTTTTTGTTTTGGGACATACTCTCCAGGGATATGAGAGGCATCTCCTTGAATGCAACCGGAAACGGACGGAAGAAGGGAAGGAGCCCTTTCGGATTTTCTGCTTCGTGCCTGCAAGACTCACAAAGACGCAGCTGCAGCGATTGAAAAAAGAGGATGTCCGCATCCGTGTTTCAACCGAGAGTCAGGCAATGGGAATCTATAAGAGCTTCAATTATGAAATCTTCGAGCGGAGGCCGTCCGTTGTCGTTGCCTTTGACGGAAACTCGGCCGCGGAGAATCTGATCCAGGAGGCTAAGAACGGAAAAGGTGATGCGAAGATTCTGGTCTGGGAACGGGCAGGTGCTCTTCGGAGAAAAGCGGTTTCCCTGGAGGGTTATGTCCGTTTGTTTGAGACAGATCTTCTGACGGACATTTCTGCAGTCAGGAGCTGAGCGTGATTTCCCGTCCGCCGAGATGCTCGTACAGGCGATGGGAGATGGAAACCACAGTTCGCTGCGCGGAGGCGCGGCGAAGGGCGGTAAGCACCTGCTGCTCCGTATCGGCATCCAGATTTGCGGTGATCTCATCGAGAAGAAGAATCCGGGGACCTGCAGCGATCGCCCGCGCGATCGAGAGAAGCTGCCATTGCCCCTGTGAGAAAATCCCTTCGGCGCAGGGAGTCTCAAAGCCCTGCGGAAGTGCTTCGATGGCAGAATCCAGTCCGACCAGCGAGGCGGCCTCCATGGCGGCCTTTCGGCTGATCAAGGGATCAAACAGAGTGATCTGATCCAGCACACTGCCCGGAACGAGACGGAAATTCTGCTCCACATAGCCAAAAAGCCTGCGCTTTTCTTCATCTGCAATGCGGGAGGCGTCTCTTCCTTCCACCAGAACTCTTCCCTCCTGCGGACGGTAAAGTCCAAGGAGCAGCTTAAAAAGCGTGCTCTTTCCGGCTCCCGTCCGTCCGGTCAGTGTGACCTGCTCACCGAGCCGGATGGAAAGACTTTGCTTCTTCAGAACGGTCTGGTTCTTTTCATATCCGAAGGAGACATCCTGCAGTTCAATGACAAAGGGCCCTTGGAAGGCCTCTGAATATTTGTCGGAGGCAGAGGGAGAATCGGTCTCCCAGCGTTCCTCCTGCAGAAGAAATTCATCCATCCGATGAACGCCGGCTGCGGCAGACTGAATGGTCTGAATTTCCATGCCGATGTTCTCAATAGGACCGAAAATCTGGGAAATATATGCGGCCATGGCCACTGCGGTTCCGGCAGACATTCCAAAGAATTCCAGAAGCTGCGGGTTCTGAGAGGCAGCAAAGAGCATCACCAGTCCGATAAGTACTGCCTGAAGAATCTGAATGATCGGAGAGTATACGGCATCAAAGAAGTTGGTGCGGTTCACCGCAGAGAAGCTTTCCTGGATGGCCTGATCGTAGTGCTTCTGCAGATAGGATTCTTTTCCGAGCGCATGGATGGTGCGGATGCAGTGCAGGGTTTCGGGAACAATGGCAGAAGCCCTGGCAATTGCGGCACGGTTGTCAATCTGAGCGCGGAGCATTCTTTTCTGCACGAACCGTGTGAACGCAAAGAGTACGGGAACGGCAAAAAGAAGCAGGATTGCCAGACCGCTGCTTTTCTGAAGAATCACGACGAAGATTCCGATCATGGTGCAGCAGTCGGCAAACATGCTGGCAATTCCATCCGTGAAGAGCTCCTCGACGGTGTCGGCATCTCCGACGAAGCGGGATGAGACGGCGCCCGGGTCCTGTGCAGAAAGCGTCGCTGCGGGAAGGCGTGAGAGCTTATCGCACAGAGCATGGCGAAGGCTCCGGATGATTTTCTGACCGAAAACCGTAAGAAGTCCGTCACGGGCACTGATGCAGAGGGAAGCGGCCCCGAGTAAAGCAAAGTAAAGTGCAGCAAGAGGTACCGGGATCCCGTAGCCTCCGGCAAGCCGGTCTACGATCTTTTCCAGAACCAGCGGAGGAAGAAGTGAGCAGACAATGGCGCCGAGGATCAGAAGAAAAATTCCAAGGAAAAGGAGAAGGTGTCTGCGGACAACCTGCAGGATGATCGCCAGAGAAGGATGTTTTTTCATACATGTTTTCATTCGGCACCTCCGGAAATCTGATCTGCCTGTGTTTCATACAGCTGCCGGTAATGCAGCGAAGAAGCAAGAAGGCTTTCGTGCGTGGAAACGGTGGCGCAGCCGTCTTCCATCCAGATTACCTGACTGGTTTTCGGGAACAGCGTCAGCCGGTGTGAGATCAGAAGCACGATGAGGCTTTGATCCCGGACAAGCTGCTGAAGATTTTTGAAAATCTCTTCCTCTGTTCTGCGGTCAAGCGCAGAGAAGGGATCATCCAGGATAAGAACCGGCCTTGGATGAGCAAGTGTGCGGGCAAGAGCAACGCGCTTCTGCTGGCCGCCGGAGAGCCGGATGCCTCCATCGCCGATCCTGGTTTCAAGTCCCTCCGGCATGCCGGAAAGGTCCTCGGTGAGACAGACCATCTGAACGTAGGGCGAAGGATCCGTTTCCTCTCCCATGAGGATGTTGGAGAGAATGCTGCTGCCAAGAAGCTCGGGATCATGTCCCAGGTAGCCGAAGATGCTGCGCTTCATGTCATCGGGGAGCTCCCGGAGCTCGCGGGATGCGAAGCAGATGCTTCCCTGATAAGGCTCTTCACAGAGAAAACAACGGCCGAGTGTGGATTTCCCGCTTGCTACCGGACCGGTAACACCAATGATTTCACCTGGATGAGCGGTAAAGGAAAGACCGGTGAATATGGTTTTATCCGGATAGGAGAAGGAAAGATCCCGGACCTGAAGAAGGCCGGATTCTGAGCGGGGAAGCGGGGAATCCTCCGGTACTGCGGTAAGAAGCGGCCGGATTCTCTTCCAGGATACCTGCGCTTTTTGCACGGCGTTGAAAAGCTTGGCGGCGTGAGAGGACTTTACGCTGAGCTTCATGTAGCAGGAGAGGAAGGTTGTGAAGGCTGCAATGTTCCAGGAGGACCACCCGGTTCCGAGAACGTTGCGGGATCCGAAATACAGGATGAACAGGATGCTGATCAGGGAGATCAGCTTGTAGATGGGAGGCATGATCTGCACCCAGATACCGGCGCGGACCGCGTGCTTCTCATAGTCGGCGAGGTGCTTCTCATAGTCCTCTGCACGCTGTGCCTCGCATCCGAAGACGCGGTAGGTCAGTGCACTGGAGACGCGATCCATGGTGGCATCGGACAGGCGGCCTGCGCTTTCACGTGAGTCGGCACTGGTTTTCTGAACGAGAGCCTTCATTTTCTCAGCGATATAATAGGAAATGGGAGGGAAAATCAGTGAAAGGAGAGCCAGTCGGAAATCATAATGCAAAAGCATGCCAATGTAGGCGGCCAGGGCAACGCCGGTGTCGAAAATTTCCGTAGTGAATTTGCGCATGCCTTCTGCGCAGGCGTCCGCATCGGAGATTGCCTTGGTCAGAAGCGTTCCGGCATTTTCCACGGAAAGCTCTGCGCGGCTTTTGTGAATCAGATTTGCATAGAGGTTCTCCTTCATGCGGCGGCTGATATTGTTTGCAAAATGGCGTACATAAAGACGTTTCAGGAAGCGTGAGCCCTGTACGGTGGCGATGGCGGCAAGATAGCACAGAACAAGACCGGCCATGTCGGAAAAGCTGCTCCGGTGCCCGGCAAGATCCACCAGACACTGCGCCATCTGTCCCTCAAACCAGGGGCCGGCCAGAAGGCCGAGATTATAAATCAGACCGGAGACGGTGACGATCAGAAGAAGCCTCCACTCGCTGCGGAAATAGAATGAGATCTTCTGCGGATTGTTTTCCTGTATCCTGACCGTATGTTTCATGGGATCATGCTTCCTTTCCGGAAAAACTTTATAAAAACAATCATCCTTTCAACTTCATGCAGCGTCAAGACACAAAACCTCGGTTCTGACCCAAAAGGCATGATATACTTTTCTTCAGATGTTTTGTTTTAT
The DNA here is from genome assembly GCA_000431495.1 of Firmicutes bacterium CAG:791. GTDB lineage: Bacteria > Bacillota > Clostridia > Lachnospirales > Lachnospiraceae > CAG-791. Next base: position 29,675 of record HF986575.1, read on the forward strand.
GAAAACCGCAGAAAACGGAATTACGGAATACGGAGGAGAAGATGATGAAGAATATTACATTGGGAAAAACGGGAATCTGTGTTCCCCAGAACGGCTTCGGCGCACTTCCGGTGCAGCGGAGGGACATGGATGCGGCGGTTTCGATCCTCCGGCGCGCATATGAAGGCGGAATGCGCTATTTTGACACGGCAAGAGCCTATTCCGACAGCGAGGAGAAGCTTGGAAGAGCCTTTGGCGGCGGATATGTTCCGAGAGACCAGATTTATATTGCAACAAAAACAGCTGCAAAAACACCGGAAGCCTTCTGGAAGGATCTTGAGACCTCCCTTTCCATGCTGAGGACGGACTACATTGACGTCTATCAGTTTCATCAGATGGACCAGTGCTGGAGACCGGGAGACGGAACCGGAATGTATGAATGTATGCTGGAAGCAAAGGCGCAGGGGAAGATTCGTCATATCGGGGCGACCAGTCACAAGATCAAGGTGGCCTATGAGCTTGTGGAATCTGACCTGTATGAAACGATGCAGTTCCCGTTTTCTTATCTGGCAGGGAATCTGGAGCTGAAGCTTAAGGAGCTGTGCAGGGAGCATAACGTCGGCTTCATTGCGATGAAGGGACTCGCGGGAGGTCTGATCAACCGCTCGGAGGCGGCAATGGCCTTCATGCAGCAGT
>HF986575.1:30398-47600 GCA_000431495.1 Firmicutes bacterium CAG:791
ATCCAGAAGGAGGAGGAGCTGGAAGAGTGGCTCTCCTACATGGACCATACGCCGGAGATGTCGGCGGAGCTTACGGAATATATTGAAAAAGAAAAGACAGAGCTGTCGGGGGAATTCTGCCGGGGCTGCGGCTATTGCATGCCCTGTCCTGCGGGAATACAGATCAATCAGTGCGCCCGGATGAGCCTGATGCTTCGCCGTGCGCCTTCTGCCGGATGGCTTTCCGAGTACTGGCAGTCGGAAATGAAGAAAATCGAGGCATGTAAGAACTGCCGTCAGTGCACGAGGAAGTGTCCTTATGAGCTTCCGACACCGGAGTTGCTTCGCCGGAATTACGACGACTACTGGAAGTTCCTGGATGCAGAGAAAAAGGCAGGAAGGATCTGAGAAGAAGCGATGTATTTTCATGTAGTGGTGAATCCGGCAGGTGCGTCCGGGAAAACCGGTAAAATCTGGAAAAAGCTGGAGCCCGTATTCCGAAACAGCGGGAAGGACTATGAGGTGCATTATTCCTCCAGGGACTGCGGGATCGAAGAAATCTGCAGGAGGCTGGAGAAGTCCTGCCCGGAGGAGCTGTGTATCGTGACGGTGGGCGGAGATGGTTCCGTCAACGAAGCGGTCAATGGACTGGAGCATCCCGGCAGAGTGCTGTTTGCCCACATTCCTGCAGGCTCCGGCAATGACCTTGTGCGTGATATGAAACTGCCCGGAAAGCCGGAGCAGCTCGCGGAACGGATTCTGGAGGGACGGGTGCGGCGCACCTGCGACATCGGAGAAATCTGTTACGCAGATACGGGTGAGACCAGAAGATTTGCGGTAAGCTGCGGCGTTGGTTTTGATGCGGGGGTCTGCGAAATGGCGGGCCGCTCCCGTTATAAGGGAGCACTGAACCGGCTGGGACTTGGCAAGCTGATATATCTGGTTTCTGCCTTCTGCGTGGTCCGGGGGCAGAGAAGCGGAAGCGCGGAGATCATGCTGGAGCAGGAAGGAAAACAGGAAAAACTGCATTATTCCCATCTGTTCCTGATGGCAGGAATGAATCACCAGTTTGAGGGCGGCGGCTTTTGTTTTGCGCCGGCTGCGGATCCGGATGATGGTCGGATCAACCTGTGTATTGCGGACCCTGAGCACAACCGGGCATTTTACCGGATTTTTCCCTATGTTCTTTTCGGAAGGCACGAACGTTTTTCCTGTATTCATGCGTTTGCGGGAACACAGGCAGACATCCGGACGTCAGAGCCTGTCTGGGTGCACACAGATGGGGAGGTGAACCGCAAGTCGGATCATGTTTCTGTCCGGATGCTGAAGGAAAAGCTGCGTTTTCTGGAGTAAGAACCAGGGGGGAAGGTGAGCAGAGTCACGTGAAATCGAAGTATTCTTCGTTTTTGACACGGAAAAGATCGAAGATGGCCTGCGCAAGGTCCGGATCTTCTACAGGCGAAAAGGTGTTGTCCTCAAGGCTTGCATTCTCCACCTTGAAGATCAGAACCTGATCGGCAGCTTCATCGGTGGGGATGAGCACAGCGTAGCTGTTTGAGGAATATTCGATCAGATCCAGAAATTCGAAATCAATATCATTGCCGCAGTCATCCGTCAGCGTGATGATTTCGCCGCGTTCCGCAGTTTCTCTGCCGGATGCGAAAGCGGTCTCGTTTGTGTGTTTCTCGTTGGTTGCCATAAGTGGTGCCTCCTGATGCTATCATACAGCGAATCTTTGATGAAGCTATTGTACCAGATTATTCATTGGAAATTACGGTTATGCAAAGTGCTATAGATTTTGGAAAAAATTTTCTGAATTCATTTTTTAATAAAAAGGACGTGGACGCGGTCAGCACGTTTCTTGCAGATGACATCATCTGGATCACGCCGAATGAGATCCGGCATCTGAGGAGCGTCCGGTCGATTCATGAATTCCTGCGGGAAGCGATTCAGGAGGATCCGAAGGTCTACAACGTGGATATTGCATCCATTCGGTCGGCCCCGGGTCTGGAGACCACGACGATTGCGGTGTTTGATGTCAATCTGATTCCGAAGCACGAGGAATCCTCGATCAATATCCGCTGTACGCTGGCGTTTCACCGCGAGGGTGTCGGATTTGAAATCGTGTACGTCGGAATGTCGCGCAAATATCTGCGGACGGATGTGGAGCAGATCCGCAGCTTTGCGGAGGCCCTGCCGTGCGGCATCATGACATTGACCACGCAGGGAAATGATATCCGCGTCATGTATGTAAACGGCTGGTTTTTCCGGAAACTCGGAATGGAAGAGGCGGCTGTCTACGAGCGGATGGATCAGAATGCTTTCTTTATGCTGAAGCAGGAAGACCAGAAACGAATGATCACACTGACGGGAGAAATGTCGGTGCTGAAAAAGCCAAAGCCGCTTTCGATGCAGGTAACGCTTCAGGACAAGGACGGAAAGAATGCGATTCCCTGTCATATGTCTGTCAATGCCGCCTATAAGGATGGCAGCAGGACGGTGCTGTATCTGATTTTTGATGAGATCAGTGATGTGATGCAGCAGGTGGAACGCGACCGGAAAAAAGAGGCGCGTCTGCAGAAGGAGAAGCTTGCTCAAAAGGCGGAAAACTCCGGGAAAAACAGCGAAAAGAGCATGGAAGAGATGGAAGCCCGGGCAAGAGAGCAGGTAGAGGAAGCAGTCCGGCTTGCAAAAGCAGAATCGGAGGCCGCCGAAAAGCTGATCAAGGAGAAGCTCGGTCAGGCAGAGAAGGAGAAGAAGGCGGCAGTGGAGAAGACCCGCCGCAGCGTTTCCGATCAGTTCTCAAAGGCCTGGAAGGAAGAAAAGCAGAAGCATGCGGAGAGTCTGGCTTCTCTGGAGAAGGAGCTTGCCGCGGCGCAGAAGGCTGCAGAGGAAGCGGCAGTTGCGAGAAAGGCCCTGGAGGAAAAGCTGAGCACCCTGGAAACCAGAAAGCAGCAGTCAGAACGGGAATATCAGGACCGGATTCTGAAGCTGGAATGGGAGGTTTCCGGAGCGGAAAAGAAGGCACAGCAGGATCTGGAGCAGGAGAAGAAACGGAAAGCTGAACTGGAGGGAGTGGTTCTCGGACTTCAGAAGGATCTCTCCCGGACGGAGCTGTCGCTGAAGAAGAAAGAAACGGATCAGCGGGTGCTCTCCAAGGAAAAGGACAAATCCATTCTTCGCATGGAAAGCCTTCTTCAGGGACAGATGGGAAGCATTCAGAGTGCGGCGCGGATGTCTCAGGGGGAACGGAATCCGGACAAGCTTCGGGAGCAGATGGAGAAAATCGTAAAAACGGCTGCCTCCATGCCGGACTATATGAGCGATCTGGCAGCGATATCGAAATTAAATCCGAATGAGCGGATGCCGGCCGCGCAGGATCATTTCTCCGTGAAATCCTGTCTGGATCTGGTGCGGCTGGTGATCTGGCCGAGATGCAGACAAAAGGGAATTATTTTCTCGGTAGAGATGACGGAGGGAATGCCGGATTCTGTCATCGGAGGAAAAGCCGGGCTGGAGCTTGCTTTTCTGTGCATCCTTGAGAATGCGGTGGAGAACACGGCGAGTGGCGGAACCATTACGCTGACGGCTTCTTCCGATGCTCCGGTGCGAGGAAGCGCCTATTATCATTTCCGGATTGAAGACAATGGCTGCGGCATTTCGGAGGACCGTCTGCCGGTTCTTTTCGATCAGCCGGAGAACGAGCTGTCGATTGCAAGAAAGGTCATCGGAACGATGGGAGGATCCATTCAGGTTCGAAGCCGCCTGGGAGAAGGCGCAAGCTTTGAGATCCGGGTGAATCTGAAGCTGGGGAAACACTGACCTTCGAAGCACGTAGATGGGTTGTATTTCTGTACAAAGAAAGGCACGTCACCGCAGGGTGACGTGCCTTCCGTTTACTTCGACAGAGTGAATGTTGCGGTTGAGATAAACCGAAAATCTGGTCACACCGCTCTTGCGAATGGTGGCATCGAGATTCGGATTCATGTCCTGAAGCTCCTGCTTGAGGACACTGATATTGAGATCATTGGTGTCGTGACGGCGGAAAATCGACAGAATCTGTTTCTCAATCTCGGAATCCGCTGTGATCTTCTGAGAAATCCATACACCATTGTCGCGGGCACTTACCGTGAGGGAAGGAAGATCTTTTAAGAATTCCGAAAGCTTGCTGTAGTGATAGTTCCGGATATCGAAGTCGGGGAAGATCTTGACGAGGCGGGAGCCAACCTCGCCAAGTCCTGTTTCCTTTCCGTCCGCAGCATTGTCCGTAATCATCTTGACAATGGCAGATTCAATTTCCGATTTCGCGGTGAAGCCGGGCTCTGCGGACTCCTCATCGGCAGCAGAATCGCCGGGAAGAAAGTCATCGTAAGAGCTGCCTGCGTAGGTGGGAGCGGTCTCCTGTGCAGCCACGGACCGTTTTTTCGCGGAGGTTCCGGCTGCAGAGCCGGGCTTGCCGGAGGGGTTTTTGGGGGGGGCGGTTTTCGGGGGAGTTTCTGGCGGAGGCGTTTCCGGAGCTGTTCTTCTTTTTGGGACTGTCCTTGCCCTTGGAGCGGGAAGAAGCTTCTTCCTCCTCACTGTCACTGCTTCCGCTGATGACGTCAAGGAAAATAAAACGCTCGCAGGAGACACGGAAGGACTCGGGAGTTTTCTTTTCTCCCATACCGATGACAACCTTTCCGGATTCCCGAAGCCGGGTGGCAAGCTTGTTGAAGTCGCCATCGCTTGATACGATGCAAAAGCCCTGCACGGAGTCGGCGTACAGTGTGTCCATCGCATCAATGATGAGACCGATGTCCGAAGCGTTCTTTCCCGGGGTATTGTTGGGCTGCATCACAGGCGTCAGCGAATATCCTGCGGAACAGCCGAGCCACGAGCGGAGCCGCTCCTGCGACCAGTCGCCGTACATGCGGCGGATGGTGATCTTCCCGTATTTGGAGAGCTCACTTAAAATGACGGGAATGTATTTGGAGCTGATGTTATCGGCATCAATTAACAGTGCAATGTTGATATCTTCCATATATTGTCCTCAATAACCACACTTTTAGCGGTTTGGTGTACTTTCTGATCTTTGAAAAACAGCGGGCGCAACGTATAATAGTCTCCGTGAACGCACAAAAGCGCTGTTCTCCACTGATTATAAAGGATTGGAATCTGCAATGCACGAACTTCCCGTTATACTGGGGATTCTGAATACTGTTCAAAGGACCGCAGAGGAGAACTATCTCTGCAGCGTGACAAAGATTTGTCTGCGGATCGGCGAGCTTTCGGATCTGGTAGAGGAGTGCATGCAGATTTATTTTGATTCCGCATCAGAGGGGACGGTCTGTGAGGGCGCGCAGCTTGTGATTGTCCGGAATCCGGCGAAGCTGCGGTGCACGGTGTGCGGTCATGAATTTCCGCATGAGCATGCATTCTCCTGTCCGGTCTGCGGCGGCAGTGCCGAATGGATCCGGGGATCGGGGAGCGGCTGTGTTGTGGAGAGCATTGAGGGAGAAGCCTGAGAATCTGCTGCCCTGCAGTCAGATTCCCGGAGAATGTCGGCAGGAAGCCGTCAGAACAAAAAGGAGCACAGCTATGATTAAGAACGATCTGAAAGACTATGTACGTACCATTCCGGATTTCCCGCAGGAAGGCATTATGTTCCGTGACATCACAACGGTTGCGCAGGATGCTGACGGACTGCACATGGCAATTGATACCATGCAGGATCTGGTTAAGGATGTAGATTTCGATGTTGTGGTCGGAGCCGAGTCGAGAGGCTTTATTTTCGGAACTCCGATTGCGTATAACCTTCACAAGCCGATGGTTCTGATCCGCAAGAAGGGCAAGCTTCCGTGGAAGACCGTTTCGGTAGATTATGCGCTTGAGTACGGCACAGCGACTCTGGAGATGCATGAGGATTCCATTCAGCCCGGTCAGAAGGTTCTGATCGTGGACGATCTGATGGCAACCGGCGGAACTGCAAAGGCAATGATTGAGCTCGTTGAGAAGCTCGGCGGAAAGGTTGCCGGCATTCTGGTTCTGATGGAGCTCGAGGGTCTGGAGGGCCGCAAGGCACTGGAGCCGTATCCGGTCTATTCCGCAATCAAGTACGAGGGCAAGTAATTACCTATGACGAAGAAATTCATTTCATGGAACGTAAACGGACTGCGCGCCTGTGTGGGAAAGGGAACGTTCTATGAGTTTCTGCAGAAGGAGGATCCGGACGCGCTCTGCCTTCAGGAGACGAAGCTCCAGGAGGGACAGATTGAGATGGATCTTCCGGGATACCACCAGTACTGGAACTACGCGGAGAAAAAAGGCTATTCCGGGACGGCTGTTTTTGTAAAGGAGGAGCCGCTTTCCGTGAGCTATGGCCTTGGAATTCCGGAGCATGACCACGAAGGCCGTGTGATTACACTGGAATATCCGGAATATTATCTGATCACCGAATATGTGCCGAATTCGAAGCAGGAGCTGGAACGTCTTGATTACCGGATGACCTGGGAAGATGCTTTTCTTTCCTATGTGAAGGAGCTGGAGAAGAAGAAACCGGTTATTTTCTGCGGTGATCTGAATGTGGCTCATCAGGAAATTGACCTGAAGAATCCGTCCTCCAACCATCACAATGCAGGCTTTACGGATGAGGAACGCGGCAAGATGACGGCGCTCCTTTCCAGTGGATTTACGGACACCTGGCGGCATTTTCATCCGGATACAGCGGGTGTGTATTCCTGGTGGTCGTATCGTTTCCGTGCGAAAGAGAAGAATGCGGGCTGGCGGATCGATTATTTTATTGTATCGGATGTACTGGTGCCGCAGCTGCAGGATGCGATGATCTATACCGATGTGTTCGGCTCGGATCATTGCCCGGTGGGAATTGTGATTAATCAGTAGAGAGCAGCCGCAGAGAGAATGCGGCAGGAGAAACCGTTATTATGGCAGAAGAGAAGAAAACACCGGACGGAAAGATTCCGATGCCGGTAGCAAATTTTAAGGTGGATGCCAATCCGGGCAGCCGTGTGAAGAAAATGATTGGTGTTGTCAGCGGAAAGGGCGGTGTCGGAAAGTCATCCGTGACGGGACTTTGCGCGCTTTGGTCGCTGCGCCACGGATACCGGACCGGTATCATGGATTGTGATATTACAGGCCCCAGTATTCCGAGAATGTTCGGGGTAACCAGCGATGATATCGGTGTGGAGGGGGTTCGTCCGGACGGAGAGGGCGGAACGCTGATTCCCGCAGAGACGTCTACCGGAATCAAGGTTATGTCGATGAACCTGCTGATGCAGAACGAGGAGCAGCCGGTCGTCTGGAGAGGACCGATTGTTGCGGGCATCGTCAAGCAGTTCTGGACCGATGTAAAATGGGGTGATGTGGACTACATGTTCGTGGATATGCCTCCGGGAACCGGAGATGTTCCGCTGACAGTATTCCAGTCTCTTCCGGTGGATGGAATCATCATTGTGACAACGCCGCAGGATCTGGTGTCCATGATTGTGAAGAAGGCCGTCAACATGGCAAAGGACATGCAGATTCCGATTCTCGGCATTGTGGAGAACATGAGCTATGTACCTTGCCCGCACTGCGGAGAGAAGGTTTACATGTTCGGTGAGAGTCATGCGGATGAGGTTGCAAAGGCAGAGAATACCGTTCTGATTGATTCTCTTCCGATTGATCCGAAGATGGCGCAGGCCATGGACGGAGGCACCATGGAATTCTACGAGACGCAGGCTCTGGAGAAGCTCTCGGAGGTCCTTCCGAAGCTTGACTGATCCACCTTGTTAAAAAATTAACTTGCATTGATGACGATGTGGTGCAATACTATCACTGCGCTATATCCGCGCTGACGCGGAACAGCAGCAGGAGGAATTACATTATGAAGAGTAAATCTCTATCCATCATTCTGGCTCTGGCAGCAGCACTGAATCTGGCTGCATGCGGAACGAGCACCACATCCACGCAGACATCCTCTGCGGCAGACACACAAACAGAGGCAGCTGCATCAGGTACCGAAGGAGAAACCGGAGAAGCAAAGGACGGCGGAAGCTTTGTCTACGGACTGGCGACCGAGGTCGATAATCTGGATCCCTTTACGGCAACCACGGCAGATGCCAAGAGCATCTATTTCAACATCTATGAAGGACTGGTCAAGGTACAGACCGATGGAACCTTCGCAGGTGCGGTTGCATCGGATTACACGATCAGTGAGGATGCGAAGACCTACACCTTTACGCTTCGTGACGGCGTGCAGTTCCACAACGGGAATGAAGTGACCGCAGAAGACGTTCTGTACTCCATTCAGCACGCCATCGACAGCAAGATCACAGGTTATGACAACATCGATACCTTCGAAGCTTCGGACGATCATACGATTGTGATTACTCTGAAGAAGGGCGATACGGATTTCCTTGCAGATGCTTCTCAGGCGATAGTTCCGAAGGATTCGGACAACAACGGCGAGCTTGCATTAAATCCGGTAGGAACCGGTCCCTTTGCATTTGAAGATTATGCTGTTCAGGATCATCTGACACTGAAGCGATTTGAGAATTACTGGGGGACGCCGGCACATCTGGATCAGGTTACCGTACGCTTCCTTGCAGACTCCTCTCAGGAGCTTGTGAATTTCCAGTCCGGAGCAATCGACGGATTCACGGCGGATGCTTCCACCACCGAGCAGGTGGACCCGGCGGGAGCCAATCTGAAAATCGGCAATTCCAATGCCGTGCAGGCATTGTATCTGAACAATGCGGCAGAGCCCTTTGATCAGCTTGAGGTTCGGCAGGCACTTTGCTATGCCATTGATCCGCAGAACATCATCGATACTGTGGACTATGGCTATGGAACAGAGATCGGGACCGCAATGATTCCCGGACTTGCAGCCTATTACGACGAATCTCTTGCAGATACCTATGCGAAGGATACGGAAAAAGCCAGAGAGCTTCTTGCCAGGGCCGGCTATCCGGATGGTTTCTCCTTCACGGTTACCGTGCCCTCGGTATATCAGGTGCACGTAGATACGGCGCAGGTGCTGGTGAATGATCTTGCAGAAGCGGGAATCACCATGAACATCAATCAGGTGGACTGGGCAACCTGGCTGGAGAATGTCTATACCAACCGCGACTATGAAGCAACCATTGTTTCGGTGGACGGCGCGATTGCATCTCCGACAGCATTCCTGTCCAGATATCGCTCCGATGCGGGGAACAACTTTGTAAACTTCCAGTCGGAGGAATTTGATCAGCACTATGCGGCTGCGACAGAGGCAATCGATGAAGCGGTTCGAGAGCAGGAATTCAAGGCCTGCGAGAAGGTGCTGACAGAGAACGCGGCAAGCGTTTATCTGCAGGATATTGCGAATATCCTTGTGTACGACAAGAAATTTGACGGCTATGCGGGTTATCCGCTTTATGCAGTTGATTTTTCTGCAATTTATCAGGTTCAGTAATTCACTGCGGCCGGAACGTTCCCGAAGGGAGCGGTCCGGCTTTTGTGCTTTTCAGGAAAAGAGGAACCCTCCTTGCGTTATCTGGTAAAAAAAATCATTATTCTTCTGATTACCATGTTTCTGATCTCCCTCCTGACCTTCTGTGCTTTTCACATTATCCCCGGTGATCCGGCCCAGCTGATTCTCGGAACCACAGCATCTCCGGAGAAGCTGGATGCCCTGAGGGAGCAGCTGGGAACCAACCTTCCTTTGTGGCAGCAGTACCGCGACTGGATCAGTGGGTTTGTCCGCGGCGATTTCGGAACCTCCATCCGGTATTCCATGCCGGTGAAAAGCCTGATTGAGGGACATGTCACAGTGACGCTTCTGCTGGGGCTGATGGTGATTCTTCTGACGCTTGCGGTCTCCATTCCTCTTGGCGTATTCTCGGCGAGAAAGCAGGGAACACTGGCAGAGCCGGTTCTCGGATTCTTTAATATCATCGGTCTTTCGATCCCGGGCTTTTTCCTGAGCGTTCTTCTGATGTGGGTATTCGGACTGGTTCTGCATCTGTTTACGCCGGGAGCCTATGTCAGCTACACGGAGGACATGACCGGCTTCCTGCAGTACATGATTTTCCCGGCACTGGCCATTGCCATCCCGGAAATTGCAACGCTGACGAGATATGTACAGACGGCAGTACAGGAAGAGATGAACCGGGATTATGTCCGCACGGCCAGAGGAAAGGGGGCAGGGACCAACCGGATTCTGTACCGGCACATCCTGCGGAATGCGATTGTCGCAGTGATCCCGCTGATCGGAATGATTGTGGGAAGCATTTTCTCCGGAAGCATCATCGTGGAGCAGGTTTTTGCGGTTCCCGGAATCGGGAGACTTTTGATTTCTTCTGTCACCGGGCGTGATTTTCCTCTGACACAGACACTGGTAATGTACATCGCGCTGATTATAGTGCTGACGAATTTTGCGGTAGACCTTCTGATTCAGGTGATCGATCCGCGAATCCGTCTGGCAGACTAATCGAGACAAACGGATCGGATAAAACGATGAAAAACGGAAAATGGGAGCTCCGCATCGGCTCTGTTCTTGCGGGAATTGTTATTTTTCTTGCGGTACTGTCCTTCTTCTGGACTCCGTACGGCATCAACGAAATCGATAAAACGGCACGAATGGCTGCACCCTCTCTTCAGCATCTGTTCGGGACCGATAATCTGGGAAGGGATGTCTTTTCCCGTGCGATTGTGGGCGGACGCTTTACGCTCCTTGTCGCGGTATGTACGGTGGGAGCCTGCACGGTAATCAGTACCGTTCTCGGGCTCTTATCCGGTTATGTCGGAGGCGTGGCGGACGAGGTGATCATGCGCGTCATTGATGCCATCAATTCGTTTCCGGGAATTCTGATTGCGCTGGTGATTGTCACCATCATGCATCAGGGCAATTATACAATTGTCATTGCATTGTGCGTGATGTTCGTTCCGAGCTTTACCCGCATTGTGCGGACGGGAACGCTGCAGTATCGGGATGCGGATTTTGTGCGGAGCAACAAGATTTTCGGCGATTCGGATCTTCGGCTTCTGCTGGTTCATATTTTTCCGAATGTAGTGCCGCTTCTGCTGTCATCGGTGATTGTCGGACTCTCCAATGCGATCCTTGCTGAGTCGGGAATGAGCTATCTGGGACTTGGAATTCAGCCGCCGGCGCCGAGCTGGGGGCGCATGCTGTATGAAGCGCAGAGCTTCCTGTTTCGTGCACCCTGGTGTGCACTGGCTCCGGGTCTTATGATAGTGGTGACTATCGTTGCATTTAACTGCATTGGCGACGGACTGAAAAAGAGGTTTCTGGTATGACGGTGAACAATTCCTCTGACAATCTTCTGGAGGTCCGCGACCTGTCCATCTCCATACGGGAAGGAGATGCGTCCTATACGGCGGTCGACGGAATCAGCTATGAGGTAAAGAAAGGCGAGATTCTTGGAATGGTGGGAGAGTCCGGCTGCGGAAAGACGGTTACAAACCTTGCGGTTATGGGCCTTCTTCCGGCGGTGCTCTCGGTTTCGGGAGGAAGCATCCTTTACGACGGGAAGGAGCTTACCGGGATTTCGGATGCAGAGCGCAGAAGCCTGAACGGAAATGAGATTTCCATGATTTATCAGGAGCCTCTGACAAGCCTGAATCCGTTGGCGCGGATTGGCGATCAGGTGAGGGAATCTCTGGAAATCCATCACCCGGAGCTTACAAAAGAGGAGAAGGAGAAGCGCGTGCTTCAGGCACTTTCGGAGGTTGGCCTGTCCAATCCGGAAGAGCTGATTCGCATGTATCCGCATCAGCTGTCCGGCGGAATGCGTCAGCGTGTCTGCATTGCGATGGCGACCATCTGCAGGCCACGTCTGATGATTGCAGACGAACCGACGACGGCCCTGGATGTCACGGTGCAGGCAAGAGTTCTCCGGCTTCTTCGGCATATCAACCGTAAATACGGAATGTCCATGGTTTTCATTTCCCATGATCTGGCTGTGATTCGCCAGATCTGCGACCGGGTCATTGTGATGTATGCCGGGAAAATCGTGGAAGAGGGGCCGGTGGAGGATATTCTTCAGCATCCGGCGCATGAATATACGAAGGGACTGATGCGCTCCATTCCGCAGTTCGATTCCAAGGGAGCGGATCTTCCGGCAATCCCGGGGCATGTTCCTTCCACAGAGGAATATCGTGATCCGTGCCCGTTTGCACCAAGATGTCGGCTTGCACAGGATATTTGCAGAAAAACGGCTCCGCCGGAGATTTTGCTGTCCAAAGAGCACTCGTTTTATTGTCACATGTCTTCCAAAAAGACAGGAGCATAGTATTCTATGGATATCAGAAATGAAAAAGAGGAGCTTCTGGAAGTCATCCATGTCAACAATTATTACGATGACAATGGCCTCGGAATTCTCAGAAAGCGCGGGAAGAAGCAGGTGCTGCATGACATCTCCTTCACGATTCATACGGACGAGTTCTTCGGTCTGGTGGGAGAGTCGGGCTGCGGGAAATCAACGCTTGGAAATGCCATTCTGAATCTGATTCCATATGAAGGCTCCATCCGGCTTGATGGAAGGGAAACCTCCCAGGAGGGGAGAAAAGAATTCACGAAAAAGGTGCAGGCTGTTTTTCAGGATCCGATGAGTGCCCTGAATCCGCGGAAGACGATTGGATTTACATTGCGGGAGCCGCTGCGGGCCCATGGGATCGGTACGCCGAAGGAGCAGATGGAGGAAGTGAACCGGATGCTGGAGAGAATCGGGCTGGATGCTTCCTATGCGGACCGTTACCCGAAGGAGCTCTCCGGAGGACAGAGGCAGAGGGTATGTATCGGAGCGGCGCTGATGCTGAATCCGGAGCTGGTGATTGCGGATGAAGCGGTCTCCGCCCTCGACGTCTCAGTGGGGGCGCAGATTCTGAATCTGTTCCGGGATATTGACCGGAAACGGGATTTTGCGATGCTGTTCATTTCCCACAATCTGAATGTCGTGTATTATCTGTGTGACCGGATTGCGGTGATGTACCGGGGGCGGATTGTGGAGATCGGGACGGCGGAGGAAATCTACCGGAATCCGCAGCATCCGTACACAAAGCTTCTTCTGGCTGCCATACCGGACTGGAACCACAGAATTGAGGATGACGGAACGAAAACACTGGCAGAGCTCGAACGGGAATATGCCGATCTGGAAGCAGCCAGGGAGGATGCGCCCGGGGCATGCTGCTTCTATCATCGCTGCCCGCATGCCTGTGAGGAATGCAGGAAATGTCCCCCGGAAACCGTAAACGTAACACCGGATGCGGAAGAAGAGCATCTGGTAAGCTGCCGACTTCATCGGTGATCGGAAGCAGGGATCCGGCAAACGAACACATACGAGGTGATGACGATGCTTCTTGCTATTGATACAGGAAATACACATACCATTCTTGGCTGCATTAACGATCGAAATGAGGTGATCCGCACCGTTCAGATTTCCACAGATATCAATGAAACCGCGTATGAATACGCGGTGGAAATAAAAGACATTATGGAGCTTGCCGGTATTGATCCGAAGGGATTTGAAGGAGCCATCATTTCTTCTGTGGTTCCGCAGGTGAATGTGGTTCTGGCAAAAGCGGTGAATCTGATCACGGGACTGACGCCGGTGATCGTCGGAGCCGGTGTGAAAACCGGTCTGAACATCCGCCTGGATGATCCGGGCACCATTGCAGGAGATTTGGTTGCGACCGCAGTTGCGGCCAAGGAGGAGTATCCGCTCCCTGCCATTATTGTGGATATGGGAACGGCAACAACGATCACCGTGGTGGATGCGAAGGGGGATTACATCGGCGGCTGCATTATGCCGGGAACCGGAATTTCTCTGGATGCACTGATCAAGGAGACGTCGCTCCTTCCGAGTATCGATTATTCTGCACCGAAGAAGGTGATTTCCACGAATACGGTGGATGCCATGAAGAGCGGCATTATTTACGGATCTGCGGGAGCACTGGACGGTGTCATTGACCGGTATATCGAAGCGCTGGGAGGAAAGGTCGGCTGTATTCTGGCAACCGGAGGAATGGGACGGCTGATTGCGCCATACTGCAGGAATGAGATTATTGTGGATAATCGCCTTCTTCTGAAGGGACTTGGGCATATCTATCGAACCAATGAGGCTGCAAAGCAGAAAAGTACAGGGAAAAGGAGGTAAGCATCATGAGCGGGAGAAAGAGAATTGCTGTCATTACCGGTGCATCGAGCGGACTTGGGCGAGAGTTTATTCGTCAGCTGGATCAGGATGCGGCCAGAGAAGAGCCGCTCTTTCGTGAAAAGCCGGAAGAGCTGTGGGTCATTGCGCGAAGAGAGGACCGGCTGCGGGAGCTGGAAAAGGAAACAGAGCTCCCTGTTCGGGTGCTGCCCTATGATCTCACGGATAAGGAATCCATTCTGGCATTGCAGGAGCTTCTGGAAGACGAACAGCCAAGCGTACGTCTCCTGATCAATGCAGCAGGCTTTGGAAAGATCGGTGCAACCGAGAATATGACACTGGAAGCTCTGGATGGCATGATTGATCTGAACTGTCGGGCAGCGGTGGATATGACACAGATCTGCCTTCCATATATGGAGAAGGAAGCAAGAATTCTGGAGATCTGTTCTACCTCGGCGTTTCAGCCGTTTACCTATCTGAATGTCTATGCGGCGACCAAGGCTTTTCTGTACCGGTACAGCCGTGCACTTCGCATTGAGCTGATGCCGCGGAAAATTTCGGTGACGGCAGTCTGCCCCTACTGGGTGAAGGATACCGAGTTTATTCCGCTTGCGGAGCAGGGAAATAACGCGGATCCGGAAGAGCCGGAGATTCGCAGCTTCCCTCTGGCGACGACGCGGGAGGATGTTGTCCGTCACGCACTTATCGATGCCGCACTGAATATGCCGGTATCCACACCGGGAATTGTATGCACGGTGCATCGCTTCGCAAGAAAGCTGTTCCCCTCGGACATCCTTCTTGGAATCTGGGAGCTGATCCGCCGGATATGATTCAGGAGAAGACGGGCATCAGGCACAGGACGGAAAAGGACGCTGCGGCTGCAAGGACACTGATGCGGGCAGCGGGAATCCGTCTGTAAAAGCGGATGAGTGCCAGAACGGTCCAGAGAAGCAGCATGATCACCATCCAGCCGGAGAGAATTCTCCGGGGAGTGGCCCCATAGGTGCCAAGGTACAGAACAAACAGCTTCCAGAAGGCGAGGAGTCCGAAGAGAAGCGAGCAGATAAACTGCACCGTGATCAGGCATCTTGTCCTTCTGTCTTCCCATAAGGGAATCCGGGAGAACAGGCAGGAGGCAAGGAGCAGCGCAAAGTTCAGCGAAACCACGCGGACGAGCTGCCAGAAGCCATCGACGGCATAGAGGCACGCTTCCTGAACCGTCAGACGGAAGGAAAGAATCTGGCCGCCGATTTCCCGGACAGAGACGGCAAAGAAAAGCAGATAAACCGCAGTCAGCGCGCCGAGAATTACATGTGCCGACCAGGAAGGAAGAACACGGAGCCATTTTGTCTCCTTTGCAAGTACCTTCGGTGTGCAGGGAGACTCTTTTCGAAGGAGTGATCCTCCGGTTAATCCGAACAGCCAGGCACTGACCGGGATTGAAAGCAGGAAATAAGGCAGGAATTCGCGGAGAAGACAGAGAACAAACTCTGCCTGAAAGAGTCTTCGGAAGAATTCGGACAAGGAGCTTCCGATGCTGGAGAAGGAGCTGGAAACACCGGAAAGTTCCGACCAGGCAAACGCGCAGACCGCGATAGCAAGCAGAATACTGATGACAGCAGTCAGAGCCGTCTGCGGACGCAGGCGGTGAGAACGCTGCGAATGAGGCGTCCCGGCGGAATCAGCGGGACGCTTTTTGAATACACTGACCAGGCGGAGAAACAGGTTGCTCCAGGGAAGATAGAACAAGCCTTCCGAGGCATCGATCGGAAACAGAAGGCCGCTTCGTCCTGCACCGAGCATTCCGGTGCGGCACAGAATGTAGTAAATCAATGTAAAATGCCAGAAAAAGACCTGTACAACAGAAAAGGTATCTCCGCGAAGACCGAATACGGCATAGGCGATGGACTGAACCAGAGCACAGGCGGCAAAGAACACGGACTCACCGGCCGACTGCCCACAGGAAGCAAGAACAGAACGTGATTTTCCTGCCGCGCAGCAGAACACTTCGACGCAGGTGATCAGAAGGATGCTGAAAAGAAGCGACCAGATCTGCTCATGTGTTCCAGTAATCCCAAAGAGAACATAGCGAACATAGAAATAGCCCACCGGATAACTGACAAGGGCAGCAATGCGATAAACAAAAGTCTGATTTTTCATGGTTGTTCTTCTCCTGTCTGCTGCGGAAATCATTCACTGTCCGGGACATATTCCAGAATGTCTCCGGGCTGGCACTGCAGCTCGCGGCAAAGTGCTTCCAGAGTGGAAAAGCGGATTGCCTTGGCCTTATTGTTTTTCAGAATGGACAGGTTGGCGGTAGTCAGGTCGATTCGTTCTGCCAGTACGCCCGCACTGATCTGTCGTTCTGCCATCATGACGTCAAGTTTGATTCGTATCATATTCATTCACTTCTTTCCGATTCGATCACGATTTCCGGCATCATATCGTGAGATCCAGCTCATCCTTCATGGCAACCGCCCGCTCGAAGCTGTGCTGTATAACGCGGATGATGAGGACCATGAATGCAGCCATCACAGCGACTGCAGACATAAGAATGGTACAGGTGATGCCAAGGAGCAGGGACAACGCGGCGGCAGCACCCACCTCAAGAGAGATGGCGCGGAGGCCTTTGACATTAGCCGTGGTGAAAATATCACCCTGTTCAATACGGCAGATCAGCCGGTACAGACTGAACAGACAGAGGAAAGCAAGAGCGGCGAGAGCATATCCTGCAATCAGAATCATCCAAAAGCGGACGGGACCGTTTATCATCGGCGTGGGCCTTTGCATGACGAAAGTAGTCAGGCGCGGACCTGCCGCGCACATTCCTGCGCAGAGAACGGTCATTGCGGCAATGGCGAGTCTGGTTATTCTGAAATTCATTCATTTCCTCCTTTTGCCGCAGGATCACTGCAGCAATAGAACCGTGTATTCGTGTGGTATCTTTTGGCCTATATACTACGGATAAGAATATCGAATGTCAATAAAAATATATCGATAATCGATAATTGTACACGAACGCACATTCTTGCAAGCACAGTGAGGGGTCCCTATAATGGAAACAGGAAAGCGTTTAAGAAGAGAGCCTGAATCA
>HF986575.1:47641-53657 GCA_000431495.1 Firmicutes bacterium CAG:791
AAGAGGATGGAACGGATTATTTTCCACGTGGACGTGAACAGTGCATTTCTGTCCTGGTCTGCCGTGAAGCGGCTCAGGGAAGATCCGTCCTCCGTGGATCTTCGGACGATACCATCTGCGGTCGGAGGGGACGTAGAGACAAGACACGGCATCATTACCGCGAAATCCATACCGGCGAAACGATTCGGCATTACAACGGGAGAGCCGGTGGTGAAGGCACTGCAGAAGTGTCCGGGCCTTGTGCTCGTATCCTCGGACTGGGAGACGTACCGCCAGAGCTCACAGGCGTTTATGGCAATTCTCAGTGAGTATTCGGGGATGGTGGAGCAGGCATCTGTGGATGAAGCCTATGTGGATATGACGGAAACGGTAGACGCGCGTCTGTTGAAGAATTGCAGCAGGCTGCAGGGAGAGCCGCTGCGTGCGGCAAGGCGGCGTGCGGCGGAGGAGCTTTCTGCCGAAATCCGGAAGGAAGTCCGGACAAGACTCGGATTTACGGTGAACGTTGGCGTTTCCTCCAATAAGCTTCTGGCGAAAATGGCCAGTGATTTTAAAAAGCCCGATTTCACGCACACCCTGTGGCCGGAAGAAATCAAGGAGAAAATGTGGCCGCTCTCCATCGGCAGGCTGTACGGATGCGGATCAAGAACAGTGGCCAGACTTTCCGGAATCGGAATTGTCACAATCGGTGACGCTGCGGCCACAGAGCTGTCGGTGCTTCAGTCCTTCCTTGGGGAGAAGGGCGGAGAATACATATCACGGGCTTCGCACGGAATCGGCAGCACGCATGTCCGAATCGAGAGCGAGGAGGCGAAGAGCTATTCCAATGAGCTGACCACGGCGGAGGATGTCACAATTCAGAATTATGAGCGGATCGCGCGGCCGATTATCAGCCGGCTGTCCGGGAAGGTTGCCTCCAGACTTCAGAGGGATGGTGTTTTTGGGAGCACCATCACGGTCAGTGTGAAAACAAACGATTTTCGCAGACATTCCAGGCAGCGCAAGCTTGGCGCTTCCACCAATGAAGAGACCGTGATCCGGAGAAATGCGGAGGAGCTGATTCAAAGCCTTTTGTATGAGGAAAATGGAATTTTTGATCGGGGAGCGGGAGTGCGTCTGATCGGAGTGGGCGTCAGTTCGCTGGATCGCGGAGAATACCGGCAGCTGGATCTGGAAGGATTTCTTC
The DNA here is from genome assembly GCA_000431495.1 of Firmicutes bacterium CAG:791. Taxonomy (GTDB): domain Bacteria; phylum Bacillota; class Clostridia; order Lachnospirales; family Lachnospiraceae; genus CAG-791. Next base: position 48,828 of record HF986575.1, read on the forward strand.
TTCAGCAGAAGGAAGAGAAGAAACGGGAAGCGGTCCGCCGGAAGGAAAAATGTCTGGATGAAATGATGAAAAGACTGCAGGAAAGATACGGCGCAGATACGATTCACAAAGGTACGGACTAGATGTATACTCAGAAATTACGGGTCTAATATCTATTATGGGAGGATTATTTGAAATGACGAAGCGTACGGGGGGGAGCGATGCTGCCGACAGGCAGGTGCAGGAGAATATCAAAGGAGCTGCAGCCAATCCGATGGTGACCGGTGTCATCTGGCAGCAGCTTCTGATCTTTTTTGTCCCGCTTCTGGCAGGGACCTTTTTTCAGCTTCTGTACAACACGGTGGATGCCATCATTGTCGGAAGATTTGTCGGCAAGCTTGCCTTATCGGCAGTTGGCGGCGCGACGGCAACTCTGATCAATCTGTTTGTAGGCCTGTTCGTAGGGATTACCTCAGGCGTTACGGTTGTGGTCTCGCAGTTCTATGGAGCAAAACGTGAGAACGAGCTGCAAAAGGCGGTTCATACGGGCATTGCACTTGCCATAGTTCTTGGCGTTGTCCTGACGGTGGCTGTCCTTGCGCTAGCCGGCGTGATGCTGCGGGGAATGGATACACCTGCCGAGACCATGCAGCAGTCGGAGACATATCTTCGGATCTATGCATGCGGCATGATCGGAAACATGCTCTATAACACCGGAGCATCCATTCTTCGCGCCATCGGAGATTCCAGACGGCCGTTTTATTATCTGGTGGCCGGCACCTTGACGAATATCGTCCTGGATATTGTGATGGTTGTGTTCTTCAAGTGGGGTGTTGCAGGTGCTGCGCTTGCGACAATTATTTCACAGTATGTCAGTGCCTTCTGCGCGTTTGCCTATCTGCTTCGGACCGATGACATGGTTCATGTCGACCTGCGGGAGATCCGCCTGGAGCCCCTGTATGCGGAGAAAATTCTGCGGATCGGAATTCCGTCTGCGCTGCGTTCTCTGATGTATTCTTTTTCAAACGTACTGATTCAGACATCTATCAACGGATTTGGAACGGACACGGTTGCGGCCTGGACGGTCTGGGGAAAGGTGGATGCCATCTTCTGGATGATCATCAACTCGCTTGGTCTGTCTACGACGACACTGGTGGGGCAGAACTTTGGTGCAGGGAGAAAGGACCGCGTCCGTAAATGTGCGCGGCAGGCCATGCTGATCACGCTGATTTTTGATGTGGTGCTGTCTGCAGGCATTCTTCTCGGACGGAACTTTTTTGTTCGGATCTTTACCAGCGATCCGGAGGTCATCCGGCAGGGCGTTGAGATTGCGGAATTCATGACGCCGATTTTTGTGACCTATATCACGATTGAGATTCTATCCGGTGCGCTGCAGGGAATGGGAGATGCACTGATTCCTACGATCATTACAATTTTCGGAGTGTGCATCCTTCGAGTGATCTGGATTTTCACCATGGTGCCCATGTATCCGGTCATGAAAACAGTGATGGCAAGCTATCCGGTCAGCTGGACGATCTCTACGATTGCGTTTTTCCTGTATTATGAGTGGTATGTGAAGAAACATCATATTTGTTAAAAACCTGACTAACTTTCACTTTCGCAGAGTCTGAAAGGCTGTTATCATAATAATGACGGCTTTTCCTCTGCGATTTTTTTATTTTTGTGCAGAATAGATAAAAAGATGGGCCGGTATTCATCAACAGTGCTTCGGATGGAAGAAGGAGAATGGAATCATGGAAGAACAGAAAAACCGCATGACCAATGAACGTGATTATAAACAGGTCCATGGCTATACTGCGCCGGACAAGGAGAAAGAGGAACTGATCAAGCGGCTTGGCGAGATGATCACCGATCGCTATGCGGTGAAGCTGACGCATTCCATGCAGACGGATGATCCGGAGTACTGGGCGCTGGATGAGGTGCTGACAAAGGAAGAGGCGAAGTTTATGCTGAGCTTCGGCAAGACCCGCGTCAACTACACGGTGAAAGAGCTTGCGAAGAAGAATGACATGACGGAGGAAGAGGCACAGAAAATCATTGATCATCTGGTCTGGACCGGTGTCGTGGAGCTGAACCGCGAGAATGAAGACCATCATCTTCAGTACAATGTTCCGATTTTCGTGCCGGGTTCCGCTGAATTCATGATGATGCAGGGACCGCTGACGGAGGCGCATCCGAATCTTGCAAGCTTCTTCAATCTGATGACGCAGATGCCGCTCGAGGGAATGACTCCCATGGTGCCGCTCGGAGGCGCCGGAGTCGGTATGCATGTGATTCCGGTGGAGAAGGCGATTGAGACGCAGAATCAGTCGGTCAGTGTCGAGCATCTCTCGCATTGGCTGAACAAGTATGATAAGTATTCCATCGGACTCTGCACCTGCCGGAAGCAGCAGGAAATGCGCGGTGAGGGTGACGGAGCAGTGCCCGGAGATTTCTGCATCGGTGTCGGAGATATGGCGGAATTCTGTGTGACGCGGAATACGGGACGGTATGCTACTTATGACGAAGTTATGGAGCTGTTGGAGCGGGCGGAGCGTCATGGCTTTGTGCACCAGATCACAAATGTAGACGGTGAGAACAAGATTGTTGGTATCTGCAACTGCGCCCCGGGCGTGTGCAATGCAATCCGTACCTCGCAGCTTTACAACACACCGAATATGTCACGTTCGGCCTATCGCGCGCATGTGGATCGGACAAAATGTGTTGCCTGCGGCAAGTGCGTGGAGGTTTGCCCTGTCGGAGCAGCGAAGCTTGGACAGAAGCTGTGCAGAAAGGACGGAACGGAGGTCACATATCCGAAGACGCTCCTTCCGGATGCAGCCAAGTGGACGGCAGACAACTGGAACATTCATTACCGCGAGGACGCGAAGATCAACTGCTATGATTCGGGAACTGCACCCTGTAAGAGTGCCTGTCCCGCGCATCTTGCGGTACAGGGGTATGTGAAACTGGCGGGAGAGGGACGATATTCGGATGCACTGAGGCTGATCAAGCAGGACAATCCTTTCCCGGCTGTCTGCGGTGCAATCTGCAATCGGCGCTGTGAGGATGCCTGCACACGTGGAACCGTGGATGAGTCGATCGCCATTGATGAGATCAAGAAGTTTATTGCGGCGCAGGAGCTGCAGCAGGAGAAGAGGTATATTCCTGTCTGCGAGAATCCGGAAGGGAAAATGTGGGGACCGGATTACCGGATGGCTGTGATCGGAGCAGGTCCTGCAGGGTTGACCTGTGCCTATTATCTTCGAGAGCGCGGATATGATGTTACGGTATTTGAAAAAGAAAATCAGGTGGGCGGAATGCTGGTCCACGGAATCCCGAATTTCCGTCTGGAAAAGGATGTCCTTCAGGCAGAAATCGATGTGCTTTTGCAGATGGGCGTCGAGTTCCGCTGCGGAGTAGAGGTCGGAAAGGATATTACAATTGAACAGCTTCGCAGCGAAGGCTACAAGGCGTTTTATCTGGCCATTGGTCTGCAGGGCGGACGAAAGGCAGGCGTTCCCGGGGAGAATGCGGAAGGTGTGCAGTCCGGCGTGGAATTTCTGAAGAAGGTTGCAGGAGAAATGAATCAGGATGGCTCGGATTCGGCAAAGCTTTCGGGCGATGTGGTGGTGATCGGCGGAGGAAATGTTGCGGTTGACGTGGCAAGGACAGCGGCTCGCTGTACGTCCGGCAAGGTCACGATGCTTTGCCTGGAAAGTGAAGAAGAAATGCCTGCGGCGCAGGATGAGGTTGAGGATGCAGTGAGCGAAGGCATTACAGTCAGAAATGGCTGGGGACCGAAGGAGATTCTCACGGAAGAGGTGACGGCGGAAGACGGACGTCTTATACGGAAGGTTACAGGAGTTGTATTCAAACGCTGTACGCAGGTAAAGGATGCAGATGGGAGATTTAACCCTCAGTATGAGGAGAACGAGATCATCACGATTTCCTGTCAGAATGTTCTGCAGGCCATTGGTCAGTCAGCGGAATGGGGAAGCCTTCTTGAAGGAAGCAGGGTGGAAATCGGCCGCGGAGGACTGGCACTTTGTGATCCCGTGACCTTCCAGACGGGGGAGCCGGATATTTTCGCCGGAGGGGATATCGGACACGGCGCAAGATTTGCGATTGATGCCATTGCGGATGGCAAGAAGGCCAGTGAGTCAATGCACCGCTTTGTTCATAAAGGACAGTCTCTGACGATCGGACGCGATCTTCGCGAATTCAAGGAGCTGGACAAGGACAACATTCAGATTCCGTCTTACGACCATGCATCCCGTCAGGTACCCGGGCATAAGGCGGGAGATCCTAAGGGAACCTTCCATGATCTCCGGGAACCGCTTACCGAAGAGCAGATTCGCACGGAAGCCGGAAGATGTCTTGGCTGCGGTGCAACCACGGTGGATGAAAACCGCTGCATTGGGTGCGGACTCTGCACCACGCGGTGTGAATTTGACGCAATTCATCTGGAGAGGGATCTTCCGGAGGCTTCCAACATGGTTCGGACGGAGGATAAGCTTCCTGCTGTCGCCGGATATGCGTTAAAGCGGCAGTTTAAGATCCTGCTTCACAAGGGAAAGACTCAGGGGCAATGAAAACAGTGAGTAACAGGTGCAAGGACACAGCAGAAGGCGGGAGAATATAACATGCACGAGATGGGAATTGTCACTCATCTGGCAAAAACCCTGGACGAAACAGCCAGAGAGAATGGCATTCGACGGATTGGATCTGTGACCCTTCAGGTGGGAGAGGTGTCCGGAATCATGACGGATTATTTCGGTGAGTGCTGGGATTATTTCAAGGTGCGCTCTCCGTTTCTTGAGGATTCTGAGCTGATTCTGGAGATCATTC
>HF986575.1:53694-60437 GCA_000431495.1 Firmicutes bacterium CAG:791
CTGTGACATTCTGCAATTGCTGCAAGAAGACCTATCCGACGGTGCGGTACGGAAGAGAATGCCCCTATTGTCACAGCGGTGAGACTTGGCTTTTAAGGGGGAATGAGTGTATGATCAAGGAGATAACTGCAGAAACGGATCAAGAGGAAAGCTGAGGAAAAGGGATCATGCCGGTGACGACATTCAGCACAGCGGAAGAAAGAAATAAGGAAACAGTGAAGCAGACCGGGAAGCCTGCAGGCAAAATGCAGAAGCCGGCGGCACCCGTGCCTTCTCCCCCGGCACCTCGACTGTGCCTTCTCCCGAGGCACTTCGACTGCAGTATAACTATGAACTGGAACGAAGCCGCGAAATTTCCAGCAGCATCAACCGGCTGACCATCCTGACACCGCTCATGATTTTTGTTGTGTGCTTTCTGGTTGCGGCCATTGCACCGATGTGCACGGAGCGCATTTCCATGAAGGTGTATCTGATTATGGGAACCACCGATATCATTGTGCTCCTGGGGGCACTGGTTGTGGCGTGCACAGTGCATTTCTATATTCTGAATCCGGCACCGTCCCAGCCGGAGGAGCTTGAGTGGATGACCAAGATGAAGAGGGATCTTCAGCGCGGGAATAACTGGAGGGCATGGCTTGTATTTGCCGCCACGATTCTGGTTTATCTCTCAGCGGCGCTGACGCTTGGAATCCTGATTTTGTGTCTGGTTGGCAAGTAGACATCCAATGCCCGGATCGGAAATATAAGACAGTAAATAAACGGGGAACAGACGGCAACAGGGATCAGATGGAACAAGAATCCATCTGATCCTTTTTGCAGCGAAAACAGCATTTTTTATGATGTAGATCCTGTAAAAATCATATAAAATTGCTGAAAAGGGTAAGAAAAGGGATATGAACCCTCTCCTGCATATTGTGTCTACGGTTATCAGTGTGGCGGTGACGGAGGTCTATCTGGCAAAGATTAAGAAAATACCGGATGGACAGATGATATAGCAGGTGTATTACAATATAAGTACAATGCCTCAAAAGAAGAGAAGGGAGACAAGTCATTATGGCAGACGTATTTTTTACAGATTTCAGAACACACATCGGAACACCGCTTCCGGAAAAGCTCAAGAAGCTTTGCCGAGCGGCAGGAATCGGAACCATTAACATGGAGGGGCGGTTTGTAGCGATCAAGATGCATTTCGGCGAGCTTGGAAACATTGCGTACCTCCGTCCTCAGTATGCCAAGGCAGTTGCAGATCTTGTGAAGGAGCAGAAGGGAATTCCTTTTCTTACGGACTGCAATACTCTGTATCCCGGAAGCCGCAGAAACGCACCGGAGCATATGGACTGCGCAAACATCAACGGCTTTAATACCGTCACAACCGGATGTCAGGTTATTATTGGAGACGGTCTGAAGGGTACGGATGATGTTCTGGTTCCGGTGAGAAACGGTGAATATTGCAAGGAGGCTTACATTGGCCGTGCGGTGATGGATGCAGATATTTTTATTTCTCTGACGCACTTCAAGGGGCATGAAGCAACAGGCTTTGGCGGTACTCTGAAGAACATCGGGATGGGCTGCGGTTCCAGAGCCGGAAAAATGCAGCAGCATAATTCCGGAAAGCCGCATGTTGATGAGGAGCTGTGCCGTGGATGCCGGCGCTGTGCCAAGGAGTGCGGATCCGACGCGATCAGCTACGAAGGCGGAAAGGCATGGATCAATCCTGACATCTGCAAGGGGTGCGGGCGCTGCATCGGAGCATGTTCCTTCAATGCGATTTCGAATGACAACAGTAATGCCAACGAGATTCTCGGCTGCAAGATTGCAGAGTATTCGCAGGCAGTCTGTGACGGAAGACCCTGCTTCCATGTTTCCCTGATTACGGACGTATCACCGAACTGTGACTGCCACGGAGAAAATGATGCTCCGATTCTTCCGAACATCGGTATGCTGGCCTCCTTCGATCCGGTTGCTCTGGATCAGGCCTGTGTGGATCTGTGCCTGAAGGCGCAGCCGATCCGGAATTCTCAGCTTGGCGATCATCTTGCTGATCCGCACTTCCACGATCATGGCGATCACTTTATGAACAGCAATCCGAATGTACGCTGGAAGGAAACACTGGAGCACGCGGAAAAGATCGGTCTGGGAAGCCGCGAATATACGCTGAAGACAATACACTGAGAACGGAATATCACAACATGGAAAGAGGCATCGCGGCGCTAAGCTCGTGATGCCTCTTTCTGCAAGGGGAAAAGGAAACTCCAAAATTTTCATTATGGAGTTATATCGTCTCAGAACGGTCGGCGGAGGGGGGTGCCGGTCCGTTCAACATAGGCGTTTGGTATTCACCGGGAGAAGAACTTTTGTTTATCTTTGTTCGTTCCTCTTTCCTTGTGATGATTGTATATTACCAGTAGCTTTGCTATAATACGTGCCAGAATTTTTAAAAAACTGGCCAAAAAACAAAAACACGAAATGAACCGGAAGGGCGGAACAACCACCGGAAACGTTGGAAAGAGGCACATAATGAGACCAATCTATGAATCGATCCCAAATGATCTGGAGATATATTATCGGCCATCTGTACATTTTACTCCGCATATTCATGATCTGGTGGAAATCATTTATGTCCTGTACGGAACATTGGAAATCGGAATTGACGAGGAGCTTTTCCATATGGAAAAGGGGGATATTGCATTTGTCTTTCCGGGAAAGATTCATCATGCGCAGTGTTTTGGCGATCCGAAGACCTGTGCCAGCCTGTATCTTCTCTCCTCGCTTTCGCTTGCCGGGGATCTGGCACAGAAGCTTTCGGACACACAGCCGGAGAATCCGGTCATTCCGGCGGCAAAGGTGGATGAAGATACCAGATATACGCTTCGTCGACTGTATCATGAATATGGTATGGATGAAAAAGGAGCACGTCTTCAGCAGGCTGTGACTTCGCCGTCCGTCAGCAGAAAGGCTCCGGAGAATGTTCTTCAGGAAAACGAACGGATTGTGAAGCAGTGTTTTGTTCAGCTGCTTCTGGCCAGAAACCTTCCGAAGCTTCATCTGATTGAGAGACCGGATGAGAGTCAGGCGGATCTTGTCCATCAGATTGTGGCATATACGGCGGCACATTTCCGGGAGCCGATGACGCTGACCAGTCTGGCTGAGCATCTGTATGTCAGTCCGTACACGGTTTCCAGAATTTTCTCTTCGGTATTTTCGACGAATTATAACGGATATCTGAATGATATGAGACTAGACTGCGCCTGCAGTATGCTGCACTACAGCGACCGGTCGGTGACGGAAACGTGCATAGATTCCGGCTTCGAATCTCAGCGTACTTTTAACCGCGTCTTCCGTGAGAAGCTGCACATGTCACCCCGTGAATACCGGAATATGGTAAGGGAAGCAGATCTGCTCCGGAATGCAGAGCTTGCCGAAAAAAAGAAAGAACAGAAAGGGGAGAACTAAGCCTGCTCACCCGCGTACCGGCAGAGCGCCTCAAAGGTCTCCTGGCTGATGTCATGCTCAATCTTGCAGGCATCCTCTCTTGCCTGCTCCGGACAAACGCCGATTCGGATAAAAAAATTCGTCAGAGCCCGATGGCGTGCATAGATCTGACTGGCAATTTCCATGCCGGAAGGGGTGAGAACAAGCATGCCTGCAGGGTCTGTTGTCAGGTATTCGCTCTCACGGAGCCGCTTGGTCGCATTGGAAACACTTGGCTTGGAGATGCCGAGCTGTTCCGCCACGTCCGTGGAACGCACATACCCCTGCCGTTCATGAATCATGAGAATTGCTTCCAGATAGTCTTCTGCGGATCTGCCGATTGTCATATCATTACCTCAAATCTGAATGGTTTGTTCGGGCAGAACGGAATTCCGCCCGATGAATAAAAAATCATGTCAATTAACAAATGTTAGCAACAATTAACTACAAACATAGCACCTTTCCGGTAAAAAAACAACATGCCTTTCGGATAAAACAGGCCTCTCCGGTAAAACAGCCGGGAAACAACCTGCGTTGACATGTCACAGAGAAGAGGCCTAATATTAAGTGTTAGGGGATAGCAGCCAAACGGAGGAATTATGCTGGAACAGATTTCAATTTTCTCGGAGAACGAGAAGGGCGCCCTCAGTAAAATGACAGCCATTCTGATGGAAAACAACATCAATCTGCAGGCCATGATTGTCAATGACAGTGCAGAATTCGGGATCGTGCGGTTTCTGCTGGAGGATGGGAAGAAAGCACAGAAGATTTTGGAGAAGGTCGGCTATCTGTGTCATGCAGACAGCGTATATGCAGCGGTTATCTCGGATGAGGTCGGGAGTCTGAACGCTCTGCTGAAGACGGTTGCCGATGCGGGAATCAATATTGATTATATCTATATGTCTCATGACCGCGAGAGCGGAGAGATGATTGCCGTGTTCCACTCACAGGATATTGAAGGCGTGGAAGAGGCCCTGACCTGGCGCGGATACCGGATGCTCTGATCACAGGAGGCAGGATTATGCATGATCTTACACAGAAAACCCGGAAGAAGGATATTATATTCGAAGGGCAGATTCTCCGTGTCCGTAAGGATGAAGCGGAAATGCCGGACGGCCAGATTGTGGAGCGTGAGGTTGTGGAACACCCTGGCGGCGTCGGAATCGCACTGGAGAATGAGGATGGAAAATTCTTCCTTGTAAGACAGTGGCGATATGCGCAGGAGCAGGAGACGCTCGAATTTCCGGCGGGGAAGAAGGAAAAGGGCGAAGATCCTCTTATGACGGCGATGCGTGAGATTGTGGAGGAGACGGGCTATGAAGGCTGTGACTGGAAATACCTGGGCTCCATGATGCCGACACCGGCCTATGATACAGAGGTTATTGAGCTGTATTATGCCAGAAAGGGTGCATTCCGAGGACAGCATCTGGACAGTGATGAGGATCTTGATGTCGCTGCTTATTCGCTGGAGGAATTGACAGATGCAGTTCTTGCAGGTAAGCTACGGGATGCAAAGACCATGTATCTGACACTTTTGCTTCGGGAATTGAGAGCCCGCGGAGAAATCTGAGCGGAGCGTATGATATCGATCGAAGCTGGAAAGAAATGCAGGAAAGGAGACTGGCTTGAACGGAAATTATTCCCTTCATAATGTGAAAGATATTCTGTTTATGTATGGAACCGATGTTATTGAGACACCGGAATTTCAGAATGCGTTTTATCAGATCCATCATGTCCGGACAACCGTTGCCGTGCATTCCATCAATGTAGCGGTCATCAGCATTGTTCTGTGCATTCTTCTGTCCCGCATTCATGTACGGACGGATATGAAAGATGTGGTTCGTGCGGCTCTGTGCCATGATCTCGGCATTATGGGACGCCATCAGAAATACCGGAATAATTTCGAGTGCAGCCAGCAGCATCCGGTGGACTCTGTTGAGGTTGCGAAGAAGATTCTGGATGGGTATGATGACAAGACACTGAATATGATTGAAACACACATGTGGCCGGTGCGCCCGGGGAGGCCGAGATCGGTGGAGGGCGTAATCATTACGCTGGCAGATAAGTATGCCGCTGTGATGGAGGGAACCCACAGGGCTTACCATACTCGTCATATTGTGCTGGCTTCGCATCAGTAAAAAAGGGGCGTGTGAAAAACGAAAGTTTTTCACACGCCCTTTCTGCAGCAGTTACGCAAAAAGGGAATCGGCGTACCGGACCGATGCCATTGCGTCTTTTCCATAGAAATCGGCACCGATCGCGTCAGCATACTCCTGCGTCATGACAGCGCCGCCAACCATGACACGGCAGTCCGGTTTCTTCTTCCGGAGCTGGCGTATCGTCTCTTCCATACTCACTACCGTGGTGGTCATCAATGCCGACAGGCCGACCAGTGTGACCTGCTCCCGGATCGCAGTTTCCACGATGACCTCCGGCGGTACATCCTTTCCAAGATCAATCACATCATATCCGTAATTTTCCAGCATCACCTTTACAATATTCTTTCCGATATCATGAATGTCACCCTTGACGGTTGCGAGGATGACTTTGGCTTTGATTGTCTGCGGCTGACCGGCCATGGAATCCTTGATGACGGCAAAGGCTGCCTTGGCTGCCTCCGCGCTCATCAGAAGCTGCGGAAGAAAAACAGTTCCCTTTTCAAAGCCCTGTCCGACCTGATCAAGAGCAGGGATCAGCTCTTCATTGATGAGGTCCAGTCCGGAATGATCCTTGAGTCCATCATGAGTCGCGGAAGCTGCTTTTTCCTTCATTCCCCGTTCGATTGCCTGATAGAGAGCGCCGTGCCCGGAGGCCTGTGAGGCGGCGGGAGCGGCGGAAGCAGTGCCATCCGGAGAGGCAGAAGCGCTGCCGGCTGCCGAGCGCTTGGCAAGGGGCACATAATCGTGATAGGCATCAATAAAGCCCATGCACTGCTCGTCCTGATTCAGGAGAGCGAGACTTGCCCGGTATGCCTGCATCATCGGCTCATTGCCGGGGTTGATGATGGCACAGGAGAGACCGCTTTGCATGGCCATGGTAAGAAAGTGCGCATTGACCAACTCTCTGGCAGGAAGTCCGAAGGAAATATTGGAAACACCGAGAATGGTTCTGCCGTGCAGCTCATCCCGTACCCGGCGAAGCGTTTCAAGTGTCGCCAGAGCACCGGTGCTGTCAGAGGAAATGGTCATGCAAAGACCATCGATGACAAGATCATCATGGGAAATACCGTATTTGTCTGCAGCAGCGTAAATCTTACGGCCAACTGCCATGCG
>HF986575.1:60550-66136 GCA_000431495.1 Firmicutes bacterium CAG:791
CGGCCTCGATGTTCTCCTTCTTGCCGTTGACGGAATTGATCATGGGCTTTCCGTTGTAGCAGCGGAGCGCACGCTCCAGAGCCTGAACATCGGTGGTATCAATCTGCAGCGGAAGCCCGGTGACGCCCTGAAGGCGCTTGATGACGGTCTCCATCATGGCGGGCTCATCGATTTCCGGAAGGCCGACATTGACATCCAGGATGTCGGCCCCGGCATCCTCCTGATTCAGTCCCTCCTGAAGAATGTAGGGAAGGTCCTGATCACGCAGCGCCTGCTTGAAGCGTTTCTTTCCGGTAGGATTAATCCGTTCCCCGATGACAACGCAGCGGGGGCCGATTTCGACGGCCCGCGAGAAGCTGGTGACAACGGTGTGGTGCTTTGGCACCGGTGCCCGGAACGGCTTCTTCTTTAACGCTTCAATCTCCTGACGAATGTGCTCAAAGGTTGTGCCACAGCAGCCCCCGGCAACCTGGATGCCGAGATCCGCAAGCTCGGACATGGTGGCGGCGAAATCCTCGGGGGTGACATCGAAGACGGTTCTGCCGTTTTCTTCGTGGGGAAGTCCTGCATTCGGGTTGACGATTACGGGAATGGAGGAGGCATCGACGAGACGCTTTACGATTGGCTTCATCTCATGCGGGCCGAGTGAGCAGTTGACGCCGAGAGCATCCACATGAAGGCTTTCGAGAAGAGGGACAACCGCCTCGACACCGGCACCCGTCAGAAGCTGGCCGTTGCGGTCAAAGGTGGTGGTAGCAAGAACCGGAAGGTCACAGTTCTCTCTGGCGGCAAGAATGGCAGCCTTGATCTCATAGGTGTCATTCATGGTTTCGATGAGAATCAGATCGGCACCGCAGGAAGCTCCGATGCGGACAACCTGTGCGAAGATATCAATCGCCTGTTCAAAGGAGAGATCACCAAGGGGTTCCAGAAGCTTTCCGGTGGGGCCGATGTCAAGCGCAATATAGGCATCCTCTTCACGGCCGCAGTCGGTTCTTGCCTTCTTTGCAAGTGCAATTGCCGAAGAGATGATTTCCTCCAGCTGATCGGGGTATTTCAGAATGTTGGCACCAAAGGTATTGGCGTTGATGATATTGCAGCCGGCCTTCAGAAAGCCGGTGTACAGATCAGAGATGATATCAGGATGCGTCAGATTCCAGAGCTCCGGAAGCTCGCCGCCCCTGAGGCCGCGGGACTGAAGATAGGTTCCGGTAGCACCGTCACAGAAAATCCATTCTTTGCCAAGCTTATCTCTTAAATCAGGTCTCATGCTGAGTACTCCTTTATCTGCGGTAGGCGCAGTGATTCTGGTTGGAGCAGGCCTCGCATCCTTCCAGAATGCAGGGCTGCGGTTTTTCGGAGAAGCCGATAAAGGCGGTGACCGATTTGCCTGGAACCATAAGAAGCGTATCGGTCAGCGAGATGCCGCAGGTGGAGGGCATCTGCAAAAGAGCAGAGAAATCCTTTTGAAGCGAGAGCGGAACATCGCCGTAGCCGGGAGAAAACCGGGGGCGGGGGAACAGGCTCTGCTCCTTCATGACGGAAATGATTCTGCGGTTGACTTCATCACACCAGGCTTCTGCCATCGCAGCTCCCGCCGCCTGGTAAATGGCGGCGTCCACCATGCTTATGGCCTCTGCGCGGCGAATGAGAAAATCTGCACCGGGTCCGATGGTGGCAGCCATCAGCACAACGCAGCTGCAGCCCTGCAGATTCTTTGCAAGCTGACGGCTGGAAAAGCGAAGGCCCGGAATGGAAATTTCATCTGCAGGTGCCTGCGCTTTGTCAGAGGGCTCCTCCGGAGCAGAAAGTGCCAGGGGATACCGGGCCCAGACACTTCTTGGGCGGCTTTCCCGCATCAATGTCTGCACGCAGTCCGAAATGCGGGAAAGAACGGCATCGTCCGGAGAAATGCCCCGATAGCCCAGATAACGAAATACCTCTTTTTGCGGAATGGTGATGCTGCTGCCGCTTGCTTCATATAACGTCATAATTTCATATCCCGTCAGAACTCGTTTTTCTGTGTGAATCAATGATCCCAGATGGCATCCAGAGACTGCATGATGCCTGCGGCGATGTCCGGCTTATTCAACGAAGCTTTCCAATAGCAGGAAAGAAATTTGAAGGATCTCATGGGAAATCGCAGCATCCGGGAATGAGGGAGAAGCCTGCGGCTTTGCCTGGGAGCAAAGGAGAGAACATGAATAAGAACAAGAAAATAATTGCAGCTGTTGTGGCAGTGATCGCGGTCATTGTGGTTTTCCTTGGTGTATATAAAGTGTTCGGGCCGAAGGCGCAGACGGGCGAAAAGGCATATACCGTGGAGGTAACGGCTGCAGACGGAAGTACAAAAACCTATGAAGGGAGAACAGATGCAGAGTATCTGAGCGGGCTGATGGATGAGCTTCAGGAAGCCGGAGACTTTTCCTATGAAGGAACCAGCAGCGACTACGGCCTCTTTATCACGGCCATCAATGGAGAAACGGCAGACTACGATAAGGACGGTGCTTACTGGGCAATTTATGTGAACGGAGAGTATGGGCAGTACGGAGCGGATCAGCAGCCCGTTGCTGACGGAGATTCCTTCCGTTTTGCCTACGAGAGCTCGCAGCAGTGACAAAAGATCTTGCCGAAATGGCCATGATGCTGGCCTTGCTGGAAGCGGTGAAAAGAGCGCTGGATTTTCTTCCGAATGTAGAACTCGTCACGTTCCTTTTTCTCGTCTTTACTCTTCTTTACGGGAAAAAGACGTATCTGGTCTCCTTCGCGTTTACCGGTGTGGAAACGCTGGTATTCGGGAGCGGACTATGGGTTGTGATGTACCTGTACGTGTGGCCGGTGGAAATTCTTGCGGTCTCTTTGATGCACCGGCGTTTTCCGAAGGATGCGGACGGGTACTGGTGGTACTGTATTTTTGCAGCCCTGTTTGGCTTATTCTTCGGAGCAGCCTGTGCGATTCCGTATTGGGTTATCAGCGGCCCAAAGGCAGCGATTGCATGGTGGATTGCAGGAATCCCGTATGACATCGTGCACGGCGTCAGTAATTTCATTCTTTGCAGTGTGCTGTTTCTCCCGGTGATGAAGGCAGCAAGAAAAATCGTGCAGAGGGGAGAGCTCTGAAGCAGGCTTGACAAGATTTATGTGATTGTCAACCTTTCGAAAAATACAAGTTGACAATAAAAGGGCAGAGTGTTACCCTTGCTCATGGAATTTTATCCGGGAAAATCAGATGAAATGAAATCAGACGAAATGAGAGGGTATTCACAATGAAGAGTAATCAGACAAGAAATTTAGTGCTGTGCGCAATGTGTGCAGCAATCACCTGCATTCTGGCACCGATCTCGGTACCGATCGGACCGGTTCCGATTTCACTCTGCACGTTTGCAGTTATGCTGGCCGGTGTACTGCTCGGGGCGAAGCTTGGCTTCCTTTCCCAGCTGATCTATGTACTGCTTGGAGCAGTTGGCGTTCCTGTTTTTGCGGGATACAGTGCAGGTGTTTCCTGCATTGCCGGCATGACGGGCGGCTATATTGTGGCATATCCGGTTCTTGCATTTCTGACCGGCCTTCTGTACTGGAAGTTCGGTAAGAATCAGACAGGAAAGCTTCGGATTCTCTGGATGCTCCTTTCCATGGTAATCGGAACCGTTGTTCTGTACGCAATCGGAACGGCATGGTTCTGCGTGGTCAGCGGAAGCGGAGTTGCTGCGGCAATGGGACTTTGCGTGATCCCGTTCCTGCCCGGAGATTTCCTGAAAATGGTTGTCGTAATTCTCATCAGCCTTCCGATTGAAAAGGCTCTTGCGAAAATGGCGGTGGCTGAGGCGTAAGGAAAAGACTTCTTAAATCTGTAAAGGCTGTCTCATGAAGCGCAGAGCTGCGCAGGCGGAGGCAGCTTTTTTGTGTGCGCCCGGTGGCACGCGATTCTGATTCGTGCACATACAGAAGGGAATGCGAGGGAAATGGACAACAAGAGAATGGAAAATGTGGCAAAACAAGAGGTACAAACGAATGGCACTGCGCGGATTCATCTTCGACCGCACCACGGAGTGTGCCTGCTGAATTTTCGCGGGGAGGGATATTCCGATGAATTCAGCCGGAACATGACGGCAATGAAGGAGCGTCTGACTGCAAATCCGGAGGAAAAAATCTGCATCACAAAAGGCGCGGACGATCTGTGCGCCAAATGTCCCAATCGAAGGGGGAATGCCTGCTCTTCCGAACACCCACCCCTGTTTGATGAGAATGTTCTCCGGATGACCGGATTTTCCTATGGGCAGGTTCTGACCTGGAGTGAGTTCTCGCATGCAACGGAACCGATCAGCCTGTACCGGTTGGAGGAAGCCTGCCTTGGCTGTGAATGGCTTCCTCTTTGCAGGAAGATTGCCGGTGATCGGATTTCATAGACTTTTCAGAGTCTTCCCGGAGAACTTCCTGTATAATAAATGCAGATTTGCTAACAGTTCGGTTGGTTACCGATCCGGCGCAGAAGCCGGAGGAAAGGGTGTCAGGCGATGAAAAAGAAATTTGTGATTACCATGTTGATTGGCTGCATGGCAGCGGGAATGATGACCGGCTGCGCATCCATAAAAAATGCAGGTGTTCTGCAGGCAGATGCTGCAGCAACGCTGAAGCTTGCAAAGAACGACAAGGCGGAGGACTCCGGGGATGCCTCTGCCCAGACAACAGAGAAGGAGGATTCTGAGAAGCAGGCTTCGGACAAGAAGGAAGATAAGGACGACAGGAAGCAGGATGCCGGGGAGACTGCTGAGCAGGAAACTCCGGAAGAAATGGTGAATGTGCAGGTTGACGCGGATGAGGCGACACTTACGGTTACCGGAAGCGGTATCGCAACGGTGACGCCGGACAAGGCGTCCCTTTCCATCGGCGTTCAGACATCAGATTCTTCCTCCAAGACAGCTCAGGACAAGAATGCCAAGGATATCAATAATGTCATCGGCGCGCTGCTTGATTACGGAGTAAAAGAGAAGGACATTTCAACCAGCAGCTTCGATCTTTACGCCAACTATGACTATAGTAAGGACGTCAGTAAGCTGACCGGTTATACGGCGACCACCATGCTGACGGTAAAGAATCTGGATGTGAAGGACGTGGGTGAGCTTCTGGAGAAAGCCGGAGAAGCCGGTGTGAATCAGGTGAACGGGATCAGCTTCGACTACACGGAGACCGAGGCAGCCTACGACAAGGCGCTGGATGCGGCCATGGATCGTGCGCAGGAAAAGGCAGAGAAGCTTGCGGCCAGAGAAGGATGCCGCCTTGGGAAAATCCTCTCTGTTTCCGAGGGAGACAGCAATGGCTCTGCAGCTTATACCGGGGCAAGGGAGTACCAGGAATCGGCGAAGGCAGACGGAGGTATGAATGTAATGCCGGGAGAATCGGATGTGACGGCAACGGTTACTATCACCTATCAGCTGGCTGGGAACTGAGCAGCCGGGCAGAAGGGTGCCGTGCCTGATATCCGGGAAAAGACAGCTCCGTTGGATTTATTTCTGAAATTAACATAAAAAGTGCTTGCAATCCGAAGTGGGATCTGATAGGATAACTACTCGTAGCGGTCAGCAGGAA
>HF986575.1:66190-69683 GCA_000431495.1 Firmicutes bacterium CAG:791
CAGCATATTGGGCTATAGCCAAGCGGTAAGGCAACGGACTCTGACTCCGTCATTTCGTAGGTTCGAATCCTACTAGCCCAGCTATATTTTAACGGCTTTCACTGAATAACAGTGAAGGCTGTTTTTTTGTTGTATTTTCAACGTTTCCGAACACAGATAGGTGTTATCTGAGGAAATCAAAACTGACACGAATCCGCTACCCTTTCAGAAACTCCATCAGTGCTATCCTTTGCGCAGAATAGTCCTGCAGGCCGAGCTCGTAAAGCCTTTGATTCTCGGCAGCATCCATTGCATAGGTGCTCATGGGGAGATTTCTGCTGGGGGCGAAGATGAAGGCGGTCCCTTCTTTTTCCAGCTCAAAGGCGTGCCGGAAACTCTCTGCGTAGAGAATGTGCCGGTTGTCCAGAAGCTCGACGATCTTTGGATAGCGGCGGCAGGCTGCGGAGTAGAGCATTCGGAACTTCTCGGGCTGTTTGACAAAGCTGCGCGGCTTGGAAAGAATCAGAACCACCTTGTCACAGCCCTGGGAAAGAGCACGGTCTGTGGGAATGGAATCGGAAACGCCGCCGTCATAATAGGGAATGCCGTCTATGAAGCGGGGGCGGCAGGCTGCGGGCAGGGAGCAGCTTGCCTTTATGATGGAGTAATCGTTTTGATGAATCTCGCTTTTGTCAAAATAGCGCGGCTTTCCGGTCAGAGCGTTGGTGGCAACCACTTCGTAGCGCGTGGGATTGGCTTCAACCTTGGGCCAGTCCAGAGGATCTGCACCGGAGGAGTTGGTGACGGTGGAATAAATGTAATCCAGACCGAACAGGTCACCATGCTTCAGAAAGCTTTCCGGTCCGAAGTACTCTTTTTCGTAAATGTGCTCGGTGTAGAAGCGGAGATTGCGGCCGCGCTGGCCTGCCAGGTAGGAGGCAGCATTTGCGCTTCCTGCGGACACGCCGCACACATAATCAAAAGAAACCGAATCGTCCAGAAATTTATCCAGAATGGCGGCGCTGTAGGCACACTTCATGCCGCCGCCCTCCACAACAAGTCCAATTTGAGCCATGCTTGTTCTCCTTTCCTGGCTGCTTCGCCTGCGGGGGCGAGGAAGCCGGTGCTCCGATGTTTTTCTGGTGTGTTTATTCCTTGCATTTTAGACGGAGTGTCCCGGAAAAGGGATGGACAAATTGATGCAACTGTTCCGTGCTTCCAAATGGCAGGAAAGCTCACTGCGGTACGGAGTGGATTGCATTCATGCGATGAGCTTCCTGGTATTCTCTGGGCGACATACCGTACTCCTTCCGGAACATGCGGTAGAAGCTGGAGTAATCCCGGAAGCCGTATTCGTCGAAAGTGCGCGTGATGTCGGAGCCTGCTGCAATGGCCTCGCTGCAGCTCTGAAGCCTTTTCTTCGTAATGTACTGGTGAATGGAGATGCCGAGGCTGTCCTTGAAGTAATGGGCGATGTAATACTTGGAAAGGCAGACATGGTTTGCCAGAACATCCAGCGACAGATCCTCGGTCAGATGCTCGTCAATGAACAACGTGATCTCCTGCATCAGATCCCCGGAGCCGGAAACGACGGGGTGTTCTCTTTCATATATGATGCGATTCATATAGAGCAGCAGATCATTCAGTGCCAGATAGACGGCGGCATTGCGCCCATAGCGGTTGGAATGAAATTCCTCCAGAAGCCGGATCAGACGGGATTGGATGGAAGAAAATTCTGCTTCGTGAAAATGATAATAGCAGCGGCTGGAGGTGGCTGCGCGCTGCATCAGAAAAACATAGTCGGGAGATTCCTTCAGCAGTCTTGCCACATATTCCTGACTGACCCACAGAACAAAACGCCGGTAAGGGCGATCGGAGCTGTGCATCAGAGCGTGGTGTGAGACACCGGGCGGCACCAGTACCATGTCGCCGGGGTGAAGAGGTCTTGCGTGACCGGATATTTCCAGATCCAGATCGCCCTCCAGAAACAGGTAGAATTCATAGTAATCATGCGTGTGTGCCGGGAGAGTCTGAAAGTTCAGATCGCTGTAATAAAAGGCTTCGAAATCCTTGGACTGCATATACTGTCTGGTATTGAAGGCGGAACGAAGATTTCCCTTCATGGATGTGGACCTCCTTTGGCTGCGCCTGCAGGTGCAAGGCTTTTGCGGATAATGTGGAATCCGGCTTATGCTGTTTCCGGATTCTGAAGAGAGCGTAACACAAGATCGCAACATTTACAATATTAACAACAAAACCGCCAATGGATTTTGTCAGAATTTTTGCGATAATAAAGGCAGTTGAGGAAAATGATGCTTTCAATGTTAAGAAAGGGGATTACGACTATGGAAATGACAATGCGCTGGTACGGTTCCAAATTTGACACCGTTACCCTCAAACAGATCAGACAGACCGCTTACGTAACCGGAGTCATTACAATGCTTTATGACAAGCAGCCGGGTGAGCTCTGGACCCAGGAAGAGATCCATGCTCTGAAGGAAGAGGTAGAGGCTTCCGGACTGCACATCAGTGGCATCGAGTCTGTCAATGTTTCTGATGCAATCAAGACCGGAAGCGCAGATCGCGACAAGGACATTGACACCTATATCAAGTCTCTCGAGAATCTCGGCAAAGAAGACATCCACATGGTCTGCTATAACTTCATGCCGGTATTCGACTGGACAAGAACCGAGCTGGCGAGAAGAAGACCGGACGGTTCTACTGTCCTGGCATACACGCAGGAGGCTGTTGACGCAATTGATCCTGCAGATATGTTCAATTCCATCCGCGGCAGCATGAACGGAACCGTGATGCCCGGTTGGGAGCCGGAGAGAATGGCCCACATCAAGGAGCTGTTTGAGATGTACAAGGATATCGATGAGGAGAAGCTTTTCGAGAACCTTGTTTACTTCCTGAAGGCAATCATGCCTGTCTGCAACAAGTATGATATCAAGATGGCAATTCATCCCGATGATCCTGCATGGAGCGTGTTCGGCCTTCCCCGCATCATCACCAGCAAGGAGAAGCTCCAGAGAATGCTGAATGCAGTGGATGATGTACACAACGGCGTGACACTTTGCACTGGCTCCCTTGGAACCAACCTGGAGAATGATCTTCCGGATATCATCCGTTCCATTCCGGGAAGAATTCATTTTGCACATGTCCGCAATCTGAAGTTTAATTCCCCGATCAACTTTGAGGAGGCTGCACATCTTTCTACCGACGGCACCTTTGATATGTATGAGATTGTCAAGGCGCTGCATGACATCAACTTTGACGGACCGATCCGCCCGGATCACGGCCGTATGATCTGGGATGAGGTTGCAATGCCCGGATATGGCCTGTATGACCGTGCACTTGGTGCTGCTTATATCTGCGGCCTGTGGGAGGCCATCGACAAGGCAGAGAGCCGCAGCTGAGACATAACAGGAGACAATGGACTGATTTTCATCGGAAAGCCGCAGTGAGATGGCGGCAAAAGGAGACATCATGAAATTATCCACAGAAGGTTTAA
>HF986575.1:69757-75680 GCA_000431495.1 Firmicutes bacterium CAG:791
GTATGACCGCGCAGCAATGATCGCCGAGACCAGAGAAAATCCGGTATGGGTTCATTTCGGAGCAGGAAATATTTTCCGTGCATTCCAGGCGAATCTGGCACAGAGACTTCTGGAAGAAGGCTCTGCAAAGGCCGGCATTACCGTATGCGAAGGCTTTGATTATGAAATCGTAGAGAAGCAGTATCGTCCTCACGATGATCTTTCTGTTCTGGTTACACTCAAGGCCGACGGAACCATTGAGAAGTCTGTCATCGGATCCATCGGGGAATCCACGATTCTGGATTCCGAGAATGATGCAGAGTATACCAGACTGAAGGAGATCTTCTCCAGAGATTCTCTGCAGCTGTGCACCTTTACCGTAACGGAGAAGGGCTACAGCCTGGTGAACGGCAAGGGCGAGGAGCTTCCTGCAGTTACGGCAGATTTTGCCGCAGGTCCGGAGAAGCCGCAGAGCTATATCGGAAAGGTGGTATCTCTTCTGTATACCCGTTACCTTTCCGGCAAGAAGCCGATTGCCATGGTTTCTACCGATAACTGCTCTCACAACGGCGAGAAGCTGTACGCTGCCGTGATGGCATTTGCAAAGGCATGGATCGCAAACGGTCTTGCAGAGAAGGGCTTTGAGGAGTATCTGAATGACGAGTCCAAGGTTTCCTTCCCCTGGTCCATGATCGATAAGATTACTCCTCGTCCGGATGCTTCTGTGGAAGAGATGCTCCGCAAGGATGGCCTGGAGGATCTGGATCCGGTTGTTACCTCCAAGAAGACTTGGGTTGCTCCCTTTGTTAATGCAGAGGAGACGGAGTATCTTGTTATTGAAGACAAGTTCCCGAACGGCAGACCGGCTCTGGAGAAGGTTGGCGTGATCTTTACGGATCGCGATACCGTCAACAACGTTGAGAGAATGAAGGTTACAACCTGCCTGAACCCTCTTCACACAGCACTGGCTGTTTATGGCTGCATTCTGGGCTATACGAAGATTTCGGATGAAATGAAGGATACCGAGCTGGTGAACCTTGTCAACACACTGGGATATAAGGAAGGCCTTCCGGTTGTTGTAAACCCCGGTGTTCTGGATCCCAAGGAGTTCATTGATACCGTTCTTCAGGTTCGCGTGCCGAATCCCTTCATGCCGGATACGCCGCAGAGAATTGCAACGGATACCTCTCAGAAGCTGGGAATCCGTTATGGTGAGACCATCAAGTCCTATGTGGCAGATGCAGATCTCGATGTTACCAGTCTGACCATGATTCCTCTGGTACAGGCAGGATGGCTGCGTTACCTGATGGCAGTGGACGACAACGGAAACGCATTTGAGCCGTCTCCGGATCCGCTTCTTGAGGAGGCACAGAAGTATGTGGCTGAGTTCAAGCTTGGTGAGTCTTATTCGGAAGCTGCCATTGCAGAAAAGGTAATGCCCCTTCTGAAGAATGCACAGATCTTCGGTGTGGACCTTGAGGAAGTGGGACTTGCGGGCAAGGTAATTTCCTTCTTTGCAGAGCTGATCGCAGGAGTCGGCGCAGTTCGTGAAACACTGAAGAAGTACTGCGACTGATCAAACCTTTGGGTTGCAAATGAACGGATATCAAAAAATAATAGAGCCTGTGGCAGTGATTCAACTGCCGCAGGCTTATATTTTTTGATTCGGAAAGGACAATGCCATGCCTTCCATGTATGCGCACCAGAAATTCGGCAATGACGTTCTCTGTCTTCTCCCGAAAAAAGTACGGGAGAGGATTGCGGAGCAGGAGGATCTTTATCACATCGGTCTTCAGGGGCCTGACATTTTCTTTTATCACAAGCCTCTTTCATGGGGAGAGATTCCGCAGTATGGAAATCATTTGCACGATCTGACGGGTCATGTGTTTTGGGAAAAGCTGCTGACGCAGTATTTCCTGCTTTCCGGGGATGACGGAGAGATGCAGGAAAGACGCGGGAGGGCCCGCATCTATCTTTATGGCGTTCTGTGTCATTATACTCTGGACAGCACCTGCCACGCGTTCATTGACGAGACGGAACGCACAGGGGTTACGACGCACGCAGAGCTGGAAGGTGATTACGACAGAAGACTGATTGCAGCAGAGGGGCGGGATCCTGTCTGCGAGGTGCTGACACGCAGGTTTCATCCTTCGAGAGAAGCGGCAGAAGCAATTGCGGCCCTGTATCCGGAGGTGACTGAAGATATCGTGGAGAAAACGCTTCACTCCTGTGTATCTTTTCAGAGGCTGGTGCTGTGCAGACATGCGTGGAAACGAAACCTGATTTTTACAGCACTGAGACTTATCGGGAAGTACGATTCGCTGCATCCTCATATTATGAATAAGGAGCCGGATCCGGACTGCCAGGAGGCAGAAGAGAGGTTGGATGAGCTTTATCGGGAGGCGCTGCCGAAGGCGGCTTTCCTGATTGCGGAGCTCGACCGCTGCCTTGAACTTTTTCCGGAAGAAGCAGCGATGCAGCAGTGCCGCACATATACGGAAAGCACGGATTTTGACCGTGATTTCTGCGGGATGGTGCCGCAGCAGGAAAAATGACGCTGCTTTATTTTTGCTGGAAAAGCGGGTATCATGGGACAAATACAGACAGTAAATGCACCGGAGAATTCGCAGATGCGAACCTATCTGACAGCTGCCGCAGACGTGCGGCGAAGGAGGAAATGATGAAAGTGATTGCAACCGAACATGCACCGGCAGCCATTGGCCCTTATTCACAGGGATATATTACCGGAAATCTCGTATTTACCTCCGGTCAGGTTCCGATTGATCCTGCGACAGGTGAGATAAAGAGCGGGATCGAAGAGCAGGCGCATCAGAGCTGCAGAAATGTCCTTGCAATTCTGAAGGCGGCCGGAACGGATGCATCCAAAGTGATCAAGACCGTGTGCTACATTTCGGATATGGATCAGTTCGGGACATTTAATCAGGTGTATGAGCAGTATTTTACGTCGAAGCCGGCACGCTCCTGTGTACAGGTGGCAAGGCTTCCGAAGGACGTGTTCTGTGAAGTGGAAGCGGTAGCAGAATTATAAGAAGAGGGACATAAGAAATGGCGGAACTGACAACATCGCAACTGACAATTGAAGCTTTTGAAAAGGCCTGCGAGGTGGTGAAGCAGGTAACCCTGAATACGGACCTGGTTCAGTCGGACTATTACAGCGAACAGTCCGGCGGAAAGGTATATCTGAAGCCGGAGAATATGCAGCGGACCGGCGCCTATAAGGTGCGCGGTGCGTATTATAAGATCAGCACCCTTTCGGAGGAAGAACGCGCAAAGGGGCTGATCACGGCGTCTGCCGGCAACCATGCACAGGGTGTTGCCTATGCAGCAAAAACCTATGGGTGCAAGGCTGTCATTGTAATGCCGACCACCACACCGCTGATCAAGGTGAACCGCACGAAGGCGCTCGGGGCAGAGGTTGTTCTTTACGGCGATGTATACGACGAAGCCTGTGAGCATGCTCTGAAGCTTGCAAAGGAGAATGGATATACCTTTATCCATCCGTTTGATGATCCTGCGGTGGCAACCGGTCAGGGAACAATTGCGATGGAAATTTACAAGGAGCTGCCGCTGGTGGATATGATTCTGGTTCCGATCGGCGGCGGCGGACTGGCAACCGGTGTCTCGACGCTGGCTAAGCTCCTGAATCCGAGGATCCGTGTCATCGGCGTAGAGCCGGAGGGCGCGGCCTGCCTTTCTGCTTCTCTGAAGGAAGGAAAGGTTGTGACGCTTCCCACCGTGAATACCATTGCAGACGGCACAGCGGTTAAGACTCCCGGAAGCAAGGTGTTCCCGTATCTTCAGAAGAATCTGGACGGCGTGGTTACCGTGTCGGATGAAGAGTTGGTAGAAGCCTTCCTGGACATGGTTGAGAATCACAAGATGGTGGTGGAGAATTCCGGGCTTTTGACGGTAGCAGCACTGCATCATGTGGACTGCAAGGGGAAAAAGGTAGTCTGTGTTCTTTCCGGCGGCAATATGGACGTGATCACAATGAGCTCCGTGGTTCAGCAGGGGCTTCTTCTGCGGAACCGGATCTTTACCGTATCGGTACAGCTTCCGGATAAGCCGGGTGAGCTGACAAAGGTTGCCGGTGTCATTGCAAAGGCAAACGGAAATGTCATCAAGCTGGAGCACAATCAGTTTGTTTCCATCAACCGCAGCGCGGCAGTTGAGCTGAAAATCACACTGGAGGCGTTCGGAACGGAGCATAAGGAACAGATTCTGGAGGCGCTCCGAAAGGCAGGATATGATCCGCGCGTCCGCAGGGTCAACATGTGACGGACTTTCGCCTGAGAAGAGAGGAAGAATATGGCTCTGGAAGAAAAGGATCTGTTTTCTCTGACGCATTATGAATATGGAGAGGCTTATTTCGGAAGCTTTCAGGGGATGAGATTCCGGGTGGCGAGGCAGCCGTTGGAAAATGTGCACTACACTCCTCCGGACAAGAGGGGAGAGGCAACGCTGCACGTTACTGTCTGGCCGGAGCCGGATTCCTATCAGGCTGTGCCGGAGGAGAAAAAGACGGAACGGGATTTTCCTGTGACCGAGGAGGGATTGCGGGAAGTCACGGCGTACCTGAACGAGTTTCACGATACACATCGGGAATTATGGCCGAAGCAGAGGGGCCGGAGCTGAAGCATACAATATTATGTAACAGGGGGATTGCGAAATGGAAAAGAGATTGTACGAGCTTACAAACGGGGAAATCACAATTGCGGTATCCAATTGCGGGGCAGAACTTCATTCCGTGCAGAAGGATGGAGCAGAGTATCTCTGGCAGGCCGGTGTTCCCGGTCTGTGGAAGCGGCATTCACCGGTACTGTTTCCGTTTGTGGGCCGCTTTACAGATGGGAAATACAAGCTTCACGGAAAAGAGTATCCGATGACCATTCACGGCTTCTGTCAGGAGGCAATGTTTGACATGGTGTCGCGGGAAGAAAACCGCCTTGTGTTCGAATTGACGGATACGGACGAGACCTACGCGGTATATCCCTTCCATTTTGAGTTCCGCGTGGCATATGAGCTGAGAGGAAGCAGTATTGCGATTACATACCGCGTACAGAACTTCTCGGAGGAGGTCATGTACTTCGGACTTGGCGCACATCCGGGCTTTAAGGTTCCTCTGGAGGAGGGACTGGCGTTTGAAGACTATTATCTGGAGTTTAAGGATGTCTGCGAGCCGGACCGTGTGATTTTCTCCGCGAATGCGCTGGTGGACACACCCCGTCCGCATTATCCGCTTGAGGGAGGAAAGAGAATTCCGCTTCACCACGATTTGTTTGATGATGATGCGGTGGTGCTGGAGCATATGGGAGATGAGATGCGGCTTGCTTCGGATCGCGGAACGAGAAGCCTTACCTTCCGCTTCCCGCAGATGCCTTATCTGGGCCTGTGGCACACGGTGAAAACAGAGGCTCCGTTCCTTTGTGTAGAGCCTTGGGTGACCCTTCCTTCCAGAGAGGGCATCGTAGAGGATTTTGCCTGCCGCAGTGATCTGATCCGGCTTCCTGCGGATGAGGCATACTGCAATACATGGAGCATTTCGCTGACATAAAGAGCGGCGCCGGCTGACCTGTATGAAGAGGCCTCTCTTGGGAGACTGCCGCAGATCATGCGCGGCAAAGGAGGAAAGATGTTTCAGAAAAAGGAAAAAGCTACCGGACTTCTCGTGCTGATCATGGGAGCAATTCTTCTGCTGTGGCCGGGGATGACCGTGCTTTCCGTCTGCAGCTTTCTTGGATGGTGTCTTGTCATCGGAGGTGCAGTGGAGATTATTCTGGGTCTTACAGGAAAACGGTCTGCAGCGGGGACGACAGGCGGAGCGGTCAGCGTTATTGCGGGAATTGTGCTTGCTGCGCGTCCCGGGGCTGTGGTATCTGTTCTGCCGGTACTGATCGGACTCGCTCTGGCAGCAGCAGGAATT
>HF986576.1 GCA_000431495.1 Firmicutes bacterium CAG:791
CTGTATTTCCGGAGGCTCCAGCGTTTTCGGCTGCTGCAGTACCGGCTATTACACTCACTGCTGCTTTCACCGCGTCCATCAGAAGAATCAGGATCATGGCAATCAGCGCCACGTAGCAGTTGGTTTTCAGCAGCGTTGCCGCAGCGATGCAGATCCCGGCCCCGATGATATCGCGAAGCCTTCTCCGGTTCAGATATCGGATCTCCAGGAGAAATGCCGCGCTCTGCACCGCAAAAGACCACAAGTCCGCATAAATAAAGGTTGCAAAGACATAGTAGAACCAGCAGCCCATTGACAGAAGCTGCATCACCGCGCAGACCCTCCTGTCATGGAACAGCTCCCACGTGATCTGATACAGAAAATACAGGTTGCAAAGAATCGAGACAACGTTCAGCAGCTGGTACACCAGATAATTGGACGGACCGCACAGTGCCTGAAGCACCTGCCCGATGAGGACATAGGTCACCTGAAACGGATAGACGAACAGATAGCCGCCCTCCTGCAGCGAACTGTAATCTCCCCTGGAAAAAGCCTGCATGATCTCATCCAGCTGAAGAGCATCGTTGGTTGCATTTCCCCGGATCACCAGCACGAGAAACAAAGACATTCCCCCTGCTGCAAGGAGCATCGGCCACGGAAACGGTGGGTGCTCTCCGCTTTTCCCCTGCTCGCTCCTGCTCCTAGTCTCGTTCCTGCTCCTATTCTCGCTCCTGCTTCTGCTCTCGCCCATGGTCATGCTTCTGGTCATGCACTTCAGGACAATTCGTATCAATACCAGGATGACCGCCATGGAAAGAAGCAGCAGCGGCACATGATCCCGCACAATGTCAAACAGATCATTCTGCTCATACTGCCGAAACCGGATTACCGTAACCAGGCTGAAAAAAAGCGTAATCACGGATAAGATGCAAAGAAGTCCGTAGGAAAGATATATGGCAAGCTGTCTTAAGAAATTCAGTACTCTCATCATTTGTTGTCAGGCAACCTCCTGATCCATGTCTTCTGTTCTTCCATCATTGATCTGCATGGCTTCCCGTCGCAAGCATTCGCGGCCCGGTTTTCTGCTGCAAACATGCACAGCTTGGTTTCCCGCTGCGGACTGCAAACATGTGCGATTTTCTGTTACAAAGAGAACAGGATACCATGCTTCCTCTCATATTATCACATCCTATGTTCTTAAGAGAAATCGGAAGCAGGCAAACCCAAAAGAGGGCCGCGCTCTCTTTTGGGTTTGGGCTGGCAGGGCCGGTTGGAAGATGACTTTTTTCTTTTCAACGTATCTCTGACAAGACAGTCTTGCAGATCAGGATCAATTCCCCCGCTGGAAATCATCCCTCACGGAAAATTTTATCGAATCAGGATGCATTTCCCCGACGGAAATC
>HF986577.1 GCA_000431495.1 Firmicutes bacterium CAG:791
GGTCGGGATTTTACAGTAAAGTTGTGGGATTTGAAATCTCACCCGAAGGTAATTCCGAGAACGCGATCCCCTCGGCGATGCTGATTTCATCTCTGACAATAAGAATTCTCTCTCAGGGATGATTCTTCCTTGCTGATTTCATCTCTGCGGATAAGAATTCTCTTCCGGGGATGATTCTTCCTTGCTGATTGCATCACTGCCGGCAAAAATTCTCTCCCAAGGATGATTCTCTGCTGATTGCATCCCTGCGGATAGGAATTCTCTTCCGGGGATGATTCTTCCTTGCTGATTGCATCACTGCCGGCAAAAATTCTCTCCCAAGGATGATTCTCTGCTGATTGCATCCCTGCGGATAGGAATTCTCTTCCGGGGATGATTCTTCCTTGCTGATTTCATCCCTGCGGATAGGAATTCTCTCCCAAGGATGATTCTCCCTCGCCGATTTCATCCCTGCGGATAAGAATTCTCTTCCAAGGATGATTCTTCCTTGCTGATTGCATCACTGCGGATAAAAAATCTCTCTCAGGGATGATT
>HF986578.1:0-1003 GCA_000431495.1 Firmicutes bacterium CAG:791
GGTTCCCGTTATGGGAACCGCCGCTTTTCGTACCTGGTTTGAATTTTAGTCCTGACCGGATCAGACGTTGCCCTGAGCGAGCATTGCATCTGCAACCTTCTCGAAGCCTGCGATGTTGGCACCGGTAACGAAGTCTCCCTCGTGGCCGTACTTCTTCGCTGCAGTGGAAACCTTGCTGTAGATGCCTGCCATGATACCCTGAAGCTTGGAATCTACTTCCTCAAAGGTCCAGGACAGACGCTCGGAGTTCTGGCTCATCTCCAGTGCGGAAACAGCTACGCCGCCGGCATTTGCTGCCTTTGCAGGCATATACAGGAAGCCGCTCTCAACGCGGGCCTTCTCGTATGCATCAATGGCATCTGCGTCAGAAGGCATATTCGCACCCTCGCATACGCACCAGCAGCCATTGGCGATCAGAGTCTTTGCTTCCTCGCCATTGATTTCGTTCTGGGTTGCGCAAGGAAGAGCGATATCGCACTTCACGCCCCAAGGCTTCTGGCCCTCGAAATACTGAGCGGTCGGAACCTTCTCGACATATTCCTTGATTCTTCCGCGATGACCCTGCTTGATATCGAAGACAACGTCAAGCTTGATTCCATCGGGATCGTAAACATATCCGTTGGAGTCGGAGCAGGTAACCGGCTTTGCACCGAGCTCCTGAGCCTTCTGGATTGCATACTGTGCAACGTTTCCGGATCCGGAAACAACGATGGTCTTGCCTTCCAGAGACTTTCCTGCGCCCTTTACCACCTCGTCGGTGATATAAACAAGGCCGTAGCCGGTTGCTTCCGGTCTTGCAAGAGAGCCGCCGAAGCTAAGGCCCTTACCGGTCAGAACACCCTCGTACAGATTGGTGATTCTCTTGTACTGGCCGTACAGGTAACCAACCTCACGTCCGCCGACACCGATATCTCCTGCGGGAACATCCTCGTCTGCACCGATATACTTAAAGAGCTCTGTCATGAAGCTCTGGCAGAAGCGCATCACCTCGCCATCCGACTTG
>HF986578.1:1095-15604 GCA_000431495.1 Firmicutes bacterium CAG:791
AAGTCTGCTCGAAGCCGAGGAACTTCAGAATGGACTGGTTAACGGAGGGATGGAAACGAAGACCTCCCTTGTACGGTCCGATTGCAGAATTGAACTGTACACGGTAGCCGAGATTGACCTGCTGCTTCCCCTGATCATCTACCCACGGAACGCGGAAGGTGATGATGCGCTCGGGCTCAACCAGACGCTCCAGAAGGGAATTCTTGCGATAAACCTCCTCATTTGCTTCTACGATCGGAGTGATGGTCTCCAGAATTCTCTTTGCAGCTTCCAGAAATTCAGGCTCGTATGCGTGCTTTACTTCCAGCTTCGCATACACTTCTTCAACATATGACATAGTTCCTTCCTCCTATATTCATTCGTTTGAAAAATAACATGAAAAGTACGGAGTGTTTTCTGCAGTTCCTGAATGTATAACTGTATACAAAACACTTCATGCAATGCATTATATGTTGCAGTGTTTCATACGACAAGTATTTTTTCAAAAAATGTTTGCATCCGGGACTTCCGGCATCTTACAGAAGCTGGATCCTGTTGGCGGCACATTCCGCTGCAATCGCTTCCGGCCACAGAGAGCACTGCACTTCGCCGATGTGGGCCTTGCGCAGGAAGAACATGCAGATGCGGGACTGGCCGATGCCGCCGCCGATTGTATAAGGAAGCTCTCCGTTTAAAACAGCCTTCTGGAACGGAAGAGAAGCGCGCTCCTCACAGCCGGATTTCTTCAGCTGGTCGGCAAGAGCCTTCTCATCGACACGGATTCCCATGGAGGACAGCTCCAGGGCGATGTCAAGGAGCGGATAATATACCAGAATGTCGGCATTTAAGGACCAGTCGTCGTAGTCCGGTGCACGGCCGTCATGCGGCTTTCCGTTCTCGAGCTTGTCACCAATCTGAAGAATGCAGACAGCGCCCTTCGCCTGTGTGATGTAGTACTCTCGTTCCTTCGGCGTGTTATCGGGGAACATTTCCTCCAGCTCTCTTGTTGTCACGAAGAAGATATCATCCGGGAGGATCTCTGAAATGTAGTCATAGCGGATGGACATGTACTTCTCCGTCTTGCGGAGCACGCGGTAAACCGAACGGACCACGGACTTCAGAGTTTCCATGGTGCGGTCTTCCCTGCGGATGATCTTCTCCCAGTCCCACTGGTCGACGTAGATGGAGTGAATGTTGTCGGTGATCTCATCGCGGCGGATGGCACTCATGTCGGTGTACAGACCCTCACCGACGGAGAAGCCGTATTTCTTCAGAGCAAAGCGCTTCCATTTCGCCAGAGACTGAACCACCTCGGCCTCGCGGCCCTGCTGCTCCAGTATATCGAAGGAAACCGGACGCTCTACGCCGTTCAGGTTGTCGTTCAGACCCGAGGTCGGGTCTACAAACAACGGAGCGGATACGCGAAGAAGATTCAGACGCTCTGCGAGAAGATTCTGAAAGAAATTCTTCACAACTTTGATGGCAACCTGTGTTTCATGCAGGTTCAGGGCCGATTCATAACCCTTCGGGATAGTTAAATGATCCATAGAAGCCTCTTTTCTTGAGTTCTTTCTTATTATAAAATCGCTATTCATTAAAGCGCATTTAGAGCGGCATTTCAAGTAGAGATCAAGCAGAGATCCGTTTTGGACTGCCGCAGCAGTCATCTTTACGACAGCCTGCGGAAAAGTCGTGTGAATATGTAGAAAAACGGCCAAAAAAGAAAATATAAAACATCAATTCCACCAATTTACATTTGAAAAAGGACCGTTATAATAGGTGCAAACATGAAGCAAACAGGTAATGTGCTTCACGGGAAAGCTTACAAAAACAAGACAAAAAACGGACGAGCTTTCTGTGAGGAAGGAGGAATCCGATGAGAACAACCAAGTATATTTATCTGAACCCCAGTGATGTTCAGAACTTTGTACACGCTGCAGAGCACTGTGATTTTGACATTGACATTGCCAATGACCGTTATGGCCGTTACGTTGTGGATGCCAAATCGTTTCTTGGCGTGATGGGACTGGATCTGAGAGGCCGTCTTGCAGTATCCTATAACGGCTATGACGAGGCGTTTGAGCAGTTCCTGAACAGCAGACAGATGGCTGTCTGATCTGATCATCCGGAATTCGGGAAGAGGCAGAGAAAATCCAACGGGATTTTCCTCTGCCTCTTTTTGTATGGTGAAAGGAACCCTGTGGTAAAATGGCCGTATGAATGTGATTGAAATTTCCGTGCGCGGCCTGGTGGAATTTCTACTTCGCTGCGGCGATCTGGACAACCGAACAGGAGGCGGATCCGAGGATGCCATGCTTGCGGGCTCCCGCATGCACAGGAAGCTTCAGGATGCCGCAAAGGGAGATTATCATCCGGAGATTCCGCTTGAGGGTGTGTGGGAGTACCCGGGTGAGGATCTCTCTGTTCATGTGCAGGGACGGGCAGACGGCATATACCGGGGAACCAATCCGGGGGAGGATGAGAGTCTCTGGACCATCGATGAAATCAAAACAACCTACCGGCAGCTTCGCAGCATCTCTTCACCCGATCCGGTTCACCTTGCCCAGGCGAAATGCTACGCTTATTTCTATGCGAGCCAGAATCAGCTGGAGAAAATCTGTGTCCGCATGACGTACTGCAATCTGGAGACAGAGGGAATCCGCAGGTTCTATGAGACGAATACGCAGGAGGAGCTGGCTTCCTGGTACCGGGAGCTGATGGAGCAGTATCATCCGTGGGCGAGCTTTGAGGCACAGTGGAGGCAGAAGCGGGATGAGTCCGTCCGCATTCTGGAATTTCCGTTTCCTTACCGCGTGGGACAGCGGGAGCTCGCGGCAAATGTTTACCGGACAATTGTACACGGAAGAAAGCTCTTTCTGGAGGCACCGACCGGAACCGGGAAGACGGTTACCACCCTTTTTCCTGCCATCAAGGCGATTGGAGAGAAAAAGGCGGATCGGATTTTCTATCTGACTGCGAAGACGGTGACAGGAGCCGCTGCGGAAACAGCAATCTCTCAGATGCGTGACAAGGGTCTCCATCTGAAAAGTGTTTTGCTGACAGCAAAGGAAAAGGTCTGCGTTCTGGAGAAGCCGGACTGCAATCCGGAGAGCTGTCTTCGGGCAAAAGGACATTTTGACCGGATCAACGCGGCAATCTATGCGCTTCTTACGAAGGAAGAGAGCTTTTCCCGCGAGAAAATAGCAAAGTATGCGGAGGAGTACCAGGTCTGCCCGTTTGAAATGGCGCTGGATATGAGTCTGTTCGCAGATGCAGTCATCGGAGATTACAATTATCTGTTCGATCCGCATGCGTATCTGCGGCGCTTTTTTGCGGACGGAAGCGGCAGGAGAGAACAGTATCTGTTCCTGATCGACGAGGCACACAATCTGGTGGACCGCGGGCGGGAGATGTACAGTGCAGACCTTTTCCGGGATGAGGTCGTGACCATGCGAAGGGCCGTCCGGAAGCTGTGGCCGAAGCTTTATACGAAGCTTGGGCGGATCAGCAGGCAGATGCTTGAAATCGGACGGGAGACAGAGGGCTGCACGGTTCTGGAGAATGTGGATCGTCTGGCAGGGCTTGTGCTGGATGCGGATTCGGAGCTGAGCTCCATTCTCGGAGAAGAGCGGATTGCGGATCAGTCCGGGAAGGCGGGAAGCGATCCGGACCGGAAGCAGAAGAGGGAGCTTCGCACAGGCCTTCTGGAATTCTATTTCAAAATCGATCACTTTGCGTCGATCTACGCCTCCATGGATGAGCGCTATATAAGCTATGCCGAGACGCCGGAGAGGGGAAGGAATGCCGGGAGCGGAGGAATCAGATCCTCGAAAAAGCCGGCAAGGTCTCAGACTGACGTCAGAGTGCGGCTGTTCTGTGTGGATCCGGGAAAGCATCTTGCGGAATGCATGGAGAAGGGACGGGCGTCGATCCTTTTCTCTGCGACCATGCTGCCGATCACCTATTATAAGAATCTGCTCGGCGGGACCGGGGAGGATTATGAAATCTACGCGAGGTCCGTTTTTAATCCGGAGAAGCGCGGACTTTATCTCGTCAGGGACCTGACAAGCCGTTATCAGTATCGCACGGCGGAGATGTTTGATCGCCTGGCGGACTGCATTGCGGAGGTTACCTCGCAGCGAAACGGGAACTATATGATTTTCTTCCCATCCTACTCGTTTCTGAACGAGGTGGCGGATCGCTTTGCACTTCGCTATGGACAGACCTGCACGGTGCTCCGGCAGAGGAGCGGCATGCAGGAAGAAGAGCGGGAGAAATTCCTTGGACGCTTTGACGAGATATACGATGACCAGACGCTTCTTGGCTTCTGCGTGATGGGCGGAATTTTCAGCGAGGGAATCGATTTGAAGAACGATTCGCTGATTGGTGTTATGATCGTAGGGACCGGAATTCCACAGGTGTGTGCGGAGCGGGAGCTTCTGAAGCAGTATTTTGATGAAAAGGGGCAGAACGGCTATGACTACGCGTACCGTTTTCCGGGAATGAACAAGGTGCAGCAGGCTGCCGGGCGCGTAATCCGTACGAGCGAGGATGTCGGGATTGTGGTCCTGATCGATGACCGTTTTCTGACGCCTGCCTGCAGAAGACTGTTCCCGGCCGAGTGGTCGAATGCACAGGTTACGGACAGCAGAGAGGTTGGAAGACTGGCGGAGAAGTTCTGGAACGAATGGCTGTGACGATTTTATGAGAAAAAGTTGTTTATAATATCAGAAAATAACGGCAATAGAATGATAGTAAGAAAACCGTAAAACCGGGTAAAAACGCTGCAAAATGTGGATAACTCTGTGGATTGTGTGAATTATTCGCATAATAAGAGTGAATCAATAAAAATAAAATGTGGAAATAGACAGATAAGAGAAGGCTGAAAACGGTATGGAAGCCGGCGCATGACTGCCGGCAACGGAAAGGAGCAGCTATGTGGGCTGAAGAAAGCATGGTATATCAGATTTATCCGCTCGGGATGTGCGGAGCACCCTTTGAGAATGATGGAATACCGGAGCACCGGATTCTCCGGGTGCTGGACTGGATCCCGCATCTTGAGAAGCTTGGCGTGACGGCTGTTCTGTTCAATCCGCTGTTCGAATCGGACACACACGGATACAACACAAGAGATTTCCGCAAGGTGGATGTTCGTCTTGGCACCAATGAGGATTTCAAAAGAGTTTGCGATGCCCTTCATGCGGCTGGAATCCGGATTATTCTGGACGGCGTGTTCAATCATGCGGGACGTGGTTTCGGGCCGTTTCAGGATGTTCTGCAGAAGAGATGGGACAGCCCGTACAAGGATTGGTTTTACCTGAACTTTGACGGAAATGACGGCTACAACGATGGCCTTTGGTACGAGGGCTGGGAAGGTAACTATGATCTTGTGAAGCTGAATCTCGACAACGAGAATGTGAAAAACTATCTGCTGAAAAGTGTCGGGATGTGGATGGAGGAGTTCGGGATTGATGGGCTTCGCCTGGATGTCGCGTATATGCTGAACCGGAATATCCTGAAGGCACTCCGCTGGTATGTGGATCAGAAGAAGCCGGACTTTTATCTGATCGGAGAGATCCTTGGCGGTGACTACAAGCAGATTGTAAATCCGGAGATGTGCAACAGTGCAACCAATTATGAGTGCTGCAAGGGCTTGTGGTCGAGCTTCAACAGTATGAATCTGTTCGAGATCAATCACTCCCTGATCCGTCAGTTCGGGTCGGATCCCTGGTGCCTGTACCGCGGCATGCATCTGCTCAGCTTTGTGGACAACCATGATATCACGAGAGTTGCCTCTGTTCTGACGAATCCCGCACATCTGCCGCTCATCTATGCACTGATGTTCGGAATGCCGGGAATTCCCTGCGTCTACTACGGAAGTGAATGGGGGGTAAAGGGACGGAAGGAGGACGGCGATCCCTGCCTTCGCCCTGCCATCGAGCTGCCGGAGTGGAACGATCTGACGGAATGGATCGCAAAGCTTGCCGAAGCGAAGAAAGCATCGGAGGCACTCTGCTATGGGGACTTCCGGAGTGTTGTGCTGACAAACCGTCAGTGCATCTTCGAGAGGAAGAGCGAGCACGAGCGGGTTCTGGTTGCAATCAATGCGGACGGCACGGACTATACGGCTCATTTTGACGCGGGCTGCGGGCAGGCGGTGGATCTGATCACCGGAGAAATGCATGATTTCGGCGGAGGAAGCCTTCTCCCTGCGTACAGCGCTTTCTTCTGGAAGTGCGAGAGATAACCACCGGACGAACCATCCGACAGACCGGCGAAAATATTTTTCGGCCTGAGGGTTGACAGGCTCTTCGGGGAAGTGTATTATTCCGACTAAACACGTAGGAAATACCACGGAAGAACCAATATCGGAACCACAGCTCAGAAATCATCATTAAGAATTACGGTTACAAAGAGACAGGGAGAACGCAAGATGCAGATCGGCACATCCGGAAACTTCACAGCTATGATGCGAATGATGTGCTGCTCCATGGTCATGTGCATGACCAATGGGGTTTGTTAGTGTGCATCTTCTCACCTGATTTTTCTTTGACAGATCGGAATGGACAGGTATAATGGGGCGGGTGCACGCAGTGCATCCGCTTTTTTCATTTTCAATCAGCAAGTTTACGTATGAGGGGAACGATCATGTCGATTATTGAGGTAAAAGATCTCTCCAAGACCTTTATCACGAAGGATGCAAAGGTAGAGGCCCTGAAGAACATCAATTTCTCCGTGGAAGCGGGGGATATCTACGGAATCATCGGAATGTCCGGGGCCGGAAAGAGTACACTGGTCCGGTGTCTGAACTTCCTGGAGGTTCCCACAGAGGGAACCGTTACCGTAGAAGGACAGGAGCTTGGAAAGCTGGCACCGAAGGAGCTTCGCAAGCTGCGGGCGAGCATCAGCATGATTTTCCAGGGCTTCAATCTTCTGATGCAGAGAACGGTCATTGATAACATTTCCTTCCCGCTCACACTTCAGAAGAGCAAGCTCTCGAAGCAGGAAATCCGCGAGAAGGCGGAGAAGCTTCTGGCAATTGTCGGACTTTCCGAAAAGGCAAATGCCTATCCGGCACAGCTTTCCGGAGGACAGAAGCAGAGGGTTGCCATAGCAAGAGCACTTGCAAGTGATCCGAAGATTCTTCTGTGCGACGAGGCAACGAGTGCCCTGGATCCGCAGACGACGCAGTCGATTCTGCAGCTTCTTCGCAGGATCAATGAAGAAACCGGAATCACCATTGTCATCATCACACATCAGATGTCGGTGGTCCGTGAAATCTGCCGGCACGTTGCGATTGTGGAGAATGGTGAAATTGTAGAAAACGGTCTTGTGGAGGATATTTTCACACATCCGAAGTCCAGAGCTGCCCGACAGCTTATCATCGAGGGCAAGGATCCCGATGAGTGGGAGAGAGAGCAGGAGGAGAAGAGAGAAGAACTCCACTCCGGAATGGTCTCAGAACTCCACGAGAGCAGAAGAGTGCGTATTGTTTTCACAAAGAATTCTTCCTATGAGCCGGTGATTGCCAATATGATTCTGGAGACCGGGAGTCCGGTGAACATCCTGAAGGCGGACACGAAGGATGTCAGCGGCGTTGCAAGAGGAGAGATGATCCTCGGCCTTACCAATGATCCGGAGGCGGCGGACCGTCAGATTGCATATTTAAAGGAAAGAGGTCTTGCGGTGGAAGAGCTGACTGCAGACAGAACAGGAGGCGACGCAAGATGAATGCACAGGAAATTCAGATGATTCTCGAGGGCATCCGGGATACTCTCTACATGACCATTGTTTCGACTCTGTTCGGTTATGTAATCGGACTTCCGTGGGGAATCGCCCTTACGGTAACCGGAAAGGACGGCCTTCGTCCCAACAATATAATCTATCGGATTCTGGATGTCGTTACGAACATCATGCGTTCCATTCCGTTCCTGATCATGCTGATTCTGGTTCTTCCGCTGACGATGATCATTGTCGGAAAGACCTATGGATCTACGGCAACCATTGTTCCGCTTGTGATCTCCGCTTCCCCGCTGATTGCGAGAATGGTGGAGTCCTCGCTGAATGAGGTGGACAAGGGTGTGATTGAGGCGGCCCAGTCGATGGGAGCCAATAATCTCCAGATCGTATGGAAGGTTCTTCTCGGCGAAGCCCGTGTTTCCCTGATTTCGGGAGCAACCATCACGATCGGAACGATCCTTGGATATTCCGCAATGGCAGGAACCGTCGGAGGCGGCGGACTGGGAGATATCGCAATCCGCTACGGATATTATCGGTATCAGGCCAACATCCTGTTGGTAACCGTCATTCTTCTGATTGCACTGGTACAGATTTTCCAGTTCATCGGAACCGTGATTTCGGTTCGTCTTGACAAGAGACACGTTTGATTCTTTTCGTTTACTCCGGCAGGGTCTCTTGCTGCCGTTGTAATAGAAACTGGCTGTGAACAGCCGTAAACATTATGGGGAACTTCCCCGCAGGCGCAGGTAGCGCAGAAAAGAGGAGAATTATGAAAAACAGAGTTATTGCAGTTCTTGCAGCATCCACCCTTGCAGCTGGCATTCTGGCAGGCTGCGGCAGCTCTTCCGCTGATACCAAGACAGCGGATACTGCAGCAACCGAGGCAGCAGCAACCACAGAGGCAGCAACGACCGAAGCAGCACCGGCAGATGGTGACAATGTCATCAAGGTAGCAGCTTCCCAGACCCCTCACTCCGAGATTCTTGCAGCGGTTAAGGATCTTCTGGCAGAGGAAGGCTATGACCTCGAGGTTACGGTATTCGAGGATTATGTTCAGCCGAACAACGTTGTTGAGTCTGACGAGTTTGATGCCAACTACTTCCAGCATGTGAATTACCTGAACTCCTTCAACGAGGAGAACGGCACACATCTTGCCATTGCAGACAACGGAAAGATCCACTACGAGCCCTTCGGCATCTACGGCGGAACCAAGACAAGCCTCGATGATATTGCAGACGGTGATGCAATTGCAATCCCGAACGACACCACCAATGAGGCAAGAGCTCTGCTTCTTCTGCAGCAGGAAGGCCTGATCAAGCTTAATGACGGTGTCGGCGTTACCGCAACGGTTAACGATGTGGCAGAGAATCCTCACAACCTGGAGCTGATTGAGGTTGAGGCTGCTCAGGTTCCGAAGCAGCTTCCCAGCGTTGCATTCGGTGTCATCAACGGAAACTATGCCCTGGAGGCAGGCCTGAACGTAGCAACGGATGCTCTTGCAACCGAGTCTGCAGAAGGTGATGCCATTCAGCAGTATGTCAACGTCATTGCAGTCAAGGAAGGTAATGAGTCTTCTGCGAAGATCAAGGCTCTGACGGATGCACTTCACTCTGAGACTGCTGTCAAGTACATCAATGACACCTACCAGGGAGCGGTTGTTCCTTACGATGGAGAGTAATCTGATATTGTATGCAAAAATACAATTTGCTCGCAACTGGTTGACACTACCTCTGAAGAAGAGTAAAGTTTAACCATTGATGAAAGGCGACAAGGGCGTCGCATACAACTTCGTGTTGTATGCGGCGCCTTTTTTCGTGGAAAAAGCCTGAAATGGGAAGCAACCAACCCGGATCCGGATGGTCAGGCTGAACTGGTCGCAGAAGCCAGAAAGATCATTGATATGGAGATCAGAAATTAACGGTATTAAATACACAGGGGGCCTTCATGCATAAGATTTTGAACGTGGAATATATTGATCAGTCCGTCCGCTGGCCGACAGGATGTGAAAGTGTGTCTGCGGTGATGGCACTGCGTTTTCTCGGCCTGCCGATTACGGTGGATGAATTCATCGAAAAGGATCTGGCATGCAAGGACCTGTACAGGGAGAACGGCGTGTTATACGGGCCGGATCCGAACAAGTATTTTATCGGAGATCCTCATACCAACGATGATGGCTCCTACGGATGCTACGCCGGAGCCATCATGGATGCCATCAAAAGGACCAGAAAGCGGTATCCGGACTTTGGTTGGGAGCCGATCAACCTGACTGGTCTTGATGTGGAAATGCTTGCGGAGAAGTATGTGCAGCGGGGCGTCCCTGTTATTTTCTGGGCAACCATGGATATGGAACCGAGCAGCTATTACGGGGAATGGATTCTGGATGGGAGCGGAGAGAAGCTGATCTGGAAATCCAAAGAGCACTGCCTGCTTCTGACCGGCTATGATGAGGAGAATTATATCTTCCACGATCCCTGGAAGAACAATGGAATTGTCAGCCATCCGAAGAAGCTGGTGGAGGAACGTCATGCAGAGATGTTCTCCATGGCAGTGACATTTCATTGACCGGAACACACAGAGCAGAGTATTTATGTTCGTCACAAAGTCTCTGGACCGTTATGGTTCGGAGACTGTGTTTTTGTTGTGAGTGAGGCTGTGTAAGTCGGGGTGTTTTGCAGGGACGGAGCATATGATAAAAATCACGCTGAATGAAAATACAAAATCTGACTGAATGGAAAGTTAAAATCTGACTGAATGGAAAGTTAAAATATGACTGAATGGAAAGCGGAAATTCAACTGAATGAAATTGCGAAATCTGGCTGAATGAGGTAAACTGACACTGGCGGGAAGGAGGAATCTGTTATGGAAAAGCGGGAATACAGGCCGAGGATTATCGATGACAGGCTGGAGTCATATTTGTCTGCATTCGGAGCGGTTTGCATTGAGGGACCGAAATGGTGCGGCAAGACGTGGACTTCGTCGCAGCATGCAAGGAGTGAAATATATATAGGAGATCCTGCGGGAAACTTTCAGAACAGGCAGCTGGCACAAATGTCCCCGGAGATGGTGCTGGAGGGGCTTCCTCCAAGATTGATTGATGAATGGCAGGAGGTGCCGTCCCTTTGGGATGCAGTACGCTATCGGGTAGATCAACACACGGGAAAAGGGCAGTTTATTCTGACTGGCTCAGCAACTCCGAACCATAAAGGAATTCTCCACAGCGGAGCAGGACGAATCGGAAGACTTAGAATGCGGCCAATGTCGTTGTATGAATCCGGGGATTCCAGTGGAATGGTTTCGCTGGAGAAGCTATGTCTGGGAGAAGTCGCTTCTGCGCTGACGGGAGAAGTGAATCTCAGGGATCTGATCCGGTATATTGTTCGCGGCGGCTGGCCGGGAAATCTGGGACTTGATACAGAACATGCATCGCTGCTTTCCAGTGAATATTTATCTGCAGTATTGAATGATGACGTGTACCGTGTGGATGATGTGAAACGGGACACCTCTAAAATGGAGAAGCTGCTGCGTTCTCTTGCAAGAAATGAGAGCACCACGGTGACCAACCGGACATTGATCAAAGATGTCAAAGCGGTGGATGATGAAGATATTGATGGTAATACAGTGGCGTCTTATCTGGATATTTTCAAACGATTGTTTCTCACGGACAATCAGCTGCCGTTCTCAGCATCCGGGATACGGTCTGCAGTGCGCATCAAGCAGGCAGAAAAAAGGCATCTTGCAGATCCGTCGCTGGCATGTGCACTTTTAAAGGCAACTCCGGATCGGCTGTTAGGGGATCTTGAAACACTGGGCTTTCTCTTCGAAGCTCTCTGTGAACGGGATTTGCGAATTTATGCAGAATCGTTTGGCGGGAGTCTGTATCATTATCAGGATTACAACAATCGCGAAATTGATGCTGTGGTCGAAATGCCGGATGGCGAATGGGCGGCCTTTGAAATCAAGCTTGGGGCGAATCAGATTGACACGGCTGCAGAGAATCTTCTGACGATACAGAGAGAAATTGCTTCGGACGAGAAAGCAAAGGCCCCGAAAGTGCTCTGTGTTGTATGCGGCCTGTCAAATGCGGTCTATCAGAGGCCGGATGGTGTTTTTGTGGTACCGATCACGGCACTTAAGAATTGAGAGGAAGGGAAATTCCATGGGAACGAAATATATCGATCTCCACCTGCACCTGGACGGAGCCATCACGGCGGAGACTGCGATAGAGCTTGCCAAAGTGCAGGGGATTTCTTTGCCGGCGAAGACAGAGAAAGAGCTGGAAAAGCTGATTTCCGTTCCGGAGGGGTGCACGAGCCTGAATGATTTCCTGCGTTGTTTCGAGCTGCCGCTGTCTCTTCTTCAGACGAGGGAGGGGATCCGCAGGGCGGTGCAGCTGGTTCTTGAGGAGCAGAAACGGGAAGGGGTGATCTATGCGGAAATCCGCTTCTCGCCGCAGCTGCACACCAGAAAAGGCTTGTCGCAGGAGGAGGTCCTTCGGGCTGCGCTGGAGGGATTGCAGGATGCCCCGATTCCGGCGAATCTGATCCTTGCCTGCATGCGCGGAGCAGACAATCAGAAGGAAAACGAAGAGAACCTGGAGCTGGCACGGAGGTTCCTTACCAAGGACGGAGGAGTGACCGCGGTGGATCTTGCCGGCGCGGAGGCGCTGTTCCCTACGAGGGATTATTTGGAGCTGTTCCGGAGAGCGGGGGAGAGTGGAATCCCGATGACCATCCATGCCGGAGAGGCGGATGGGGAAGACAGCGTGCGGGCTGCACTGGAAATGGGAGCCGTGCGAATCGGTCACGGCGTGCGGGCCAGAAAGAATCCGGAGATCCTGGAAGAAATCCGTTCGAAGGGGATTGCCCTTGAAATGTGTCCGACCAGCAACCGATATACCAGATCGATTGAGAATATGGAGGATTATCCGCTTCTTATGTATCTGGAAAGCGGGATCAAGGTCACTGTAAATACGGATGATCCTGCGATTGAAGGGACAACCATCTCCCGGGAGTTTCGTTTCCTGAAGGAGCACTTCGGGCTGACCACGGAACAGGAAAAGATGATCCTGCGGAATGCCGCAGAGGCGGCGTTCACGTCGGATGAGAGGAAGCATAGTCTGTACAAAAATATTAGCGAAATATCGTGATTTTTCCATCTTGTAAATCTAAAATGCGGTTTGCTATGCTAGTGGGATGCGTACGAAAATGACGCATTACGGATATTTACGATAAGAGAGGGAGAAAACGAAACATGAGAACCAAGGTACCGCAGAAGACCTCCTGGAAGGAGCTTCTGGCAATGATGATGACCATCGCGCTTCCGGTCGCGATGCAGAATCTTCTGTCTACAACGGGGAGCATGGTGGATACCATTATGCTGGGAAGACTGGGGGAAACCACGGTGGGCGCAGTTGGATTATGCGCACAGTTTACCAGTCTGATGTTCTCCGGATACTGGGGCTTTATCGGCGGCGGAATGCTGTTCATTGCGCAGTTCTGGGGGGAGGGAAACCATGATGGAATCCGGAAATCCTATGGAATCATGCTGGCCTTTGTTGCGATCACGGCGACAGCGGCAACGTATCTTGCACTGTGCAAGCCAATGTGGGTCATGCAGCTCTATACGAACTCGGAACCGATTCAGAAGATTGGCGTGGAGTACCTGAGTCTCGTCGGCTTTTCCTATGTGTTTCAGGTCCTGGCGGTTGCCATGTCAGCGCTTCTGCGTTCGGTGGAGCGTGTGAAAATTCCGCTTGCCGGAGCAATTGCTGCGGTGATTACGAACTGCGTCTGCAACTATATCCTGATCTTCGGAAAGCTTGGATTCCCCGCTATGGGAGTCCGCGGAGCGGCTGTCGGAACCATCCTTTCTTCTATTGTTAATGTGCTTGTCATCGTGGTGACGGCGAAGATCAAGCATGTCCCGTATCTTCTTGATATTTCCGGACACTGGAAATGGGACGGGGCGCTTCTGAAGGAATTTCTGAAGAAAAGCTTCCCGATTATCCTGAACGAGGTGCTGATTGGCGTTGGCAATATGCTGATCAACATTGTCCTCGGACATCAGGCGGAGCAGGCGATTGCGGCGACTGCGGTCTTTCGTACACTGGAGGGACTGGTCATCGGCTTCTTTGCGGGCTTTTCCTCTGCGGCAACGGTCCTTGTCGGCAAGGAGGTGGGCGCCGGAAACCACGAAGAGGCCTATTCCAGGGGCTGGCGCCTTGTGTACAGCTGTCAGGTGATCGTTCTGTGTGTGTGTCTGATTGTTCTGGCGCTGCATTCTCCGATCCTTCATGCAA
Source organism: Firmicutes bacterium CAG:791 (assembly GCA_000431495.1). Taxonomy (GTDB): domain Bacteria; phylum Bacillota; class Clostridia; order Lachnospirales; family Lachnospiraceae; genus CAG-791. The sequence goes on from HF986578.1 coordinate 15,113, forward strand.
TGGGCCTGTCGGGAGAATCCTACCGTCTTGCGTTTGCGATGTTTGCAATTTACACCGTTCTGGGAACGATCCGTATGGGAAACTGGGTGCAGAACGACATGTATCGTTCTGCGGGAGATTCGGCCTTCGGCTCGACCCTGGAAATCGCGTTTATGTTCCTTTTGGTTCAGCCGGTCATTCATCTTGCAAACGGGCCGCTCCATCTGCCGTTCCTTGTGGTCTTTGCCCTGTGCTATGTGGATGAGCCGATCCGATATGTCATCATGCAGATCCATCTGTATTCCATGAAATGGATCAAGCCGGTGTCGGACGCAGGAAGGAAAACGATCGGGGCATTTCGGGAAAAATACGGAATCGTTGCACACCATGAAAAATCGCGTTAAAATCATGCATTGATATGTTTCAGAATGAACCATGATTTGCAGAAAAAGGTACCGATTGTGACGAAGAAAAAGAACAGCAGAAAGCAGCAGAAAAAGAATCGCAGGGCAG